>NZ_JBEAAL010000033.1:0-67483 GCF_040066075.1 Neorhizobium phenanthreniclasticum | reverse complement strand
CATTGCTCTTCAGCTCGGCGACGACCGCCTCCACCGCAAGGTCGATGCCGCGCTTCAGGTCCATCGGGTTCATGCCTGAAGCCACCGCTTTGGCCCCTTCCTTGACGATCGCCTGGGCGAGAACCGTCGCAGTGGTGGTGCCGTCACCTGCGAGATCATTGGTTTTCGATGCCACTTCACGCAGCATCTGAGCGCCCATGTTCTCGAACTTGTCTTCCAGTTCGATTTCCTTGGCAACGGACACGCCGTCCTTGGTGATGCGCGGCGCGCCGAAGGACTTGTCGATCACGACGTTGCGGCCCTTCGGCCCTAGCGTCACCTTCACGGCGTTGGCAAGCACATCGACCCCACGCAGCATGCGTTCACGGGCATCGCTGTGGAACTTTACTTCTTTTGCAGCCATTTTTTCACTCCTTCGATAGGCAGCTTACTTTGACTGATGGACGCAAAGCGCCTCAGGCGGCTTGTTTCTGCTGGGCCACGGCTTCGATGATGCCCATGACATCGCTTTCCTTCATGATCAGCAGGTCCTCGCTGTTGATCTTGATCTCGGTGCCGGACCATTTGCCGAACAGGATGCGATCGCCCGCTTTGACGTCGAGCGGCTGGATCTGGCCAGCCTCGTTGCGCGCGCCAGGGCCGACGGCGATGACTTCGCCTTCCTGCGGCTTTTCCTTGGCTGTGTCGGGGATGATGATACCGCCCTTGGTCTTTTCTTCCGATTCGACCCGGCGGACGAGTATGCGGTCGTGAAGCGGTCGGAACGACATGTTTTCCTCCGATGGACAAACAATGATGACGTTGTTCCCCTCACCGGACCGGATGACCAGTCCGGGCGGGTGCAAAACCTCGCTCGAGCGTTTTGCGGATAATGATCTGGATTTGGCAATTTTCGATTTCAAGAGGGCTTATAGAAAAAAATAGCACTCTCCCTGTGCGGCTGCTAAACGCCTGTCGCGGAACAATAAACTCTTCTTCTTTGTTCAAAGAATCTGTGGCTGGCGCAGGAGATCGCGCCAGCCTGAGACCAGAGAAAGAACGGTGAGGTGCAGCATGCGAATGTCATCGGATTTGGCACGCCAGTTGAACGGCTACGGTCTGACGACCGCGCATATCCTTTACCGCATTCCTGATTTCGAATCCGTCCTGCAGACCTATGTCTGGCAGGACTACGATCTTGCTCCCGATTTTCCCGCGATGCACAGGTTTCTCGAATTTTGGGAAGAAAACCTCGACGGACCGCTGCATTCCGTCAGATATACCCATCAGCGCTTGATCGGCACAAACGAGTGGCGCCGCATCGATGGCGAGTTCAGGCTACAGTGAGGCTTGAAACTGGATTTTTGTCTTCCTAGCTTTCGGCTGACCGGGGCTTGATGAGCCCGGTCAATATCGCACGTCTGTTTGGAGTGAGATCGATATGGAAGAGAAGATCGGCATCATCAAAGACCTCAGCATCGAGGAACGCGAAGAGGCCTTCGTCGACATCGCCCGCATTCTGGAGGATGCGGCAAGTGAAGCCTTTGTCGAAGGCAATAAAAACTTTGCTGCACTTTCGACCAATATGGCCGAGGCGATCCGCGTTAACGCGGACGAGCTTGCCCGTGACCATCCCCAAAATGCCGAGCGCGTGATACATCAGGCAGCCGCTATGATAGCACAGTTCAAGGCCATGCATCCCTATCGCATGGTAAGCCGCGCCATCCATTGAACGCGGCGTCAACCGTTCGAACCTCCTCTGGAGGCAGCCAGAGGCGGATGTCTTTGCGGGGACGAGTGCGGGGCAGAATCGGCACGTCGAGGGCCGAGGGCGGGGGCAGGGCGGATGCCCCCGAAAAGGTCGATGCGGTTGAACGGACAGGCCGAGGCCATTGTGACGCATGACGTCGGGAGAGATCGTCAGGAGATTGAGCACATGAAGCAGGCCCAACGCTATAAATACCCACTGCAACTGCCGCAGTCGCTCAAGAAGACGGCGTATCGCTCAATCAGTGGATCGTCTCTGCGGTCGCGCAGAAGATCGGGGCCGTGGAGACGGCCAGCGAGTTCCTGAAAGCGCGTGCAGGCACGACGAAGCGCGGTGCGCTGACGGGATTGCTGGACAAAGCGCCGGACGTGCCGCCGCTGAAGGCGAGCCGCCGACTGCCGACATTGCGATATGGCCCGACTTTGCGTCTCGAAGGGACGGGTCAATAAAGCTGTGGTGCTCGGCGATGACTATCCTTCGCTTCTCCGAGCTCGCCGCCGCCGAGAACGCTGGTCGGATGAGGATCGAGCGTGTGGTGCCGAGGATAAGCAGGGGGCGGGGGCGTCCGAGCAGTTGGATGCGGTGGTGCTGTCCATTGCCCGGCTGATCGGCAGGCGCATGGCGCGCGAGGATTACGCGAAAGCCATGCGTGCCGCCAACGATAACAGCGCATGCGATAGGAAGGTCGATGCAGAGGAGGCAAATCAACCGCTGATGAAGATGAATAAGGCAGCATGGAAGCGGGTTTTTACATTTGAACTCAGGCTGTCCATATGCTATCTAGAAGCACGATCTAGAAAAGAGCGGTGCCATGGGCCTCAGCATCAAGACCGAGGAAGCTGACAGGCTGGCGCGTGAGTTGTCCCGCCTTACCGGTGAGACCATGACCGATGCCATCACCAAGGCCATGCGCGAACGGCTGGAGCGGCTGCGTGCCGAGCGGGAGGCGCAGGGTGACTATACGGCCCGCGTTGAGGCTTTCGTGCGTAAACGTGCCCATCTGTTCGACCGTCGTCCCGTCACCAAGGAAGAATGGGATGAAGCCGTTGGAGACACGCCTGAGCAGTTGGGCTTGCCGAAATGATGGTGGTGGACAGTTCTGCCATCGTCGCCATTCTGTTCGATGAGCCGGAAGGCCCCGATTGCACCAAGGGGCTCGAAGGTGCGTCTGCCCGGCTGATTTCCGCTGTCAATTATGTGGAGACGGGTACGGTTCTGGCTGGTCGTCTCACTGGGGCGAGGCGGTCGAAGGCTATTGGAATTCTGGACGAGTTTCTTACCACGCTCAGCATCGACATCGCCCCGGTCGATGATCGTCTGGCCCGCGCGGCGATGAAGGCGAGGATCGAATACGGCCAGGGATTCGGCATGCGCGGCGGACTGAACTTTGCTGATTGCTTCGCCTACGCGCTGGCAAAACAGCATTCGGCCCCGTTGCTCTATATCGGCAACGATTTCGGCCTGACTGATATTCGCTCGGCGCTGGACGCTCCTGGCCCAAAGAACCGGAAGAAGTAGATGGCCGGGAAAGGGAGCGCAAAACCCGACATCCCGCGGCTCATGTGTGACGCTCAGCATGGTGAGTTCAGCGTCCTGCTGGCCGAGGCGCTGACCGCAAATGGCTAAAGAGATCAAGAATTTGGATAGCCGAGCCGCCAGGCTTTGCAGCCGCGAAAGTTAGAAAGCCCCTTTTCCCTCCTTGGCTAAATGCTTTTAAGAATTGAGTATAAATTGAAGCTGAACGTTTTCCCCCTCTACTCGCACCTCTGGCATTGGAGCGTTCGGCTGGGCATTCCATTCCTTATTTAATTGTACAAACGTCAGATCAGACTCAGGCTACCTTTGAGTGATACGGTTAGAAGCGTTTCACAAACTGAACCGCCGATAGCCTTATGACACGATTTTTGTACTTCCCACCGGGTGTTTGTCCGCATCAGGGGCGATCCACGGTTTCGGAGCAACCGAGATGGCAGAAGACAGGAATAGAGGGCCAAAAACCAGCGTTGCGGCCTCTCCCATTTCCGAAGATTTGCATTTAAAATCAATGGTATAAAGAATTGTTTGAGTCGTTGCCGATTTGAACTCCGCAACGCTGAAAATGTGGAAAAGACTTTACTTGTAGAAATATGTGGTCCAGCGCCATTTTTTGCAGCTGGTTTTTCCAAAACTTGAAAGTCGCAGAGGCTGATTTCTTCTGTCAGCAACTTACCAGCTGCTCCCCCCGCAGCTTGCTCTCACGAGAAATTCATAGGGTAGGAGCTGGAAGTCGGAGATCGGGCGATCGTCCTGAATCGACTGCAGGAGTGTCTGAGCTCCGAGAAAACCCATGCGCCGGCGCGGCACCGAAATGGTGGTTAGCGGTGGGCTGAAAGCTTCGCCGACGGGGTGGTTGTCGAAGCCGATGAATGCAATTTGCTGCGGTACGCTGATCCCCAGTTCCCTGGCTACCTGGATGGCTCCGAAGGCAAGCTCGTCGCTGGCGCACAGGATGGCATCGGGCAACTGACGCCTGTTGAGAATGTCACGCATGGCCTGGCGGCCAGCAACCATGTTGAAAGCAGGCAGATGCTGGAGGTCGATAATGCCGTCAAGCCCCGCTTGCCTCATCGCATTCCGATACCCTTGCGCACGCGCGGCGAAAATCGGGCTTTGTTCCGGCCCTCCCATATGCAGGATGCGTTTGCGTCCGATGGACACGAAATACAGCGTCGCTTCCTGTGCCGCCTGCTGATTGTCGATGCCAATGAACGCAATTCCGGGGCTCAAGACCGGTCGCGATATCGCGACGATCCTCCGATTGTATTGCGGAAGCTCCCCCAGTTCGGATGGGAGGCGTCCGTTCAAAAGGATAAGGCCGTCAGCGGCACCCGTTATAAGTTGCCGGGCGAGGGCAAGTTCCCGTTCTTCATTGTCTTTCGTACTTCCGACAATGACACCGATATTGTGTTCCTCGAGAGCTTCTTCGATGCCGAGGATGACTTCGGGATGGGAGAAGGCGGCGATATTGGGAACGATGACAAGGATCTGATTGGCGCGCCGGGACCGAAGCATGCGCGCGTTGTGGTTTGCGACATATCCGTTTTCCTGCGCGATATCTGTAATTCGCGCACGCGTTTGCGCCGTCACGGCCGACGATCCCGAGAGGGCACGGCTGACAGTCGAGGGGTTAACGCCTGCAAGCTTTGCGATATCGACGATCGTGATGCTCGCCTTCGAGCTTGCCGGCTGGCTTTTCGATTTTGAAATGGTCACTGGCGATCAGAATCATTGCTCAAAACGAATTGAGCATTTTCCGGGAGCTTTTTGACACGTCACTCCGGTTCCTCCTGAATCGCGTCGACATAGGGCGCAATCACCAAGTCTGCGACGACAGAAGCAAATTTCGCCCGTTCATCGTGATTGAGGCCCTCATCGGTAATGATGCGGTTGATCCTTTCGATGGGGGTCGTCCGATAGATCGCCCTGCTTCCGAAACGGCTGCTGTCGATCAAGAGCGTCGTTTCCACGGAGGAATCGATCATGGCACGCTGAAGTTGCACTAACTCCAGTGACGTATCGCTGGCGCATTCCGTATCAATGGCCTGCGAAGACAGGAAAAGATGATCGCACCGCAACTCCCGAACGAAGTTGATTGCCGTTTCCCCCAGCAGGGAATAAGCGCCAGGGCGACAGATTCCGCCGGGCACGACAAGCTTGATATGAGGCTTGTTGACCAGCACGTCCGCGACGTGAACATCGTTCGTCACTACGGTCAACGGTGTCGTCAGTTCGGCGACGACATAGGCGAACTGATGCAGGGTCGAGCGGGAATCGATAAAGATGCTCTGTTCAGGCTGAAGGAGCTTCGCCGCGGCGACGGCGATGGCGCGCTTTTCCTCCACGGCAGTCTGGCGGGCCTCGTCGACGAGCTGCTCGAATGTCGTGCTGCGGCGAACACGCACGGCTCCGCCATGCGTCCTTCGCACAACGCCCTGCTGTGCAAGGAAATCGAGATCGCGGCGGATCGTCGAGATGGAGGTGTTGAGCCGCTTGGCGAGATCCTGGCTCGAGGCTACTTGATTGGACGAAAACCATTCCATGATTTTCTCGCGCCGCTCGGCGGGCAAAAAGTCTTCCGTTTGCGGTGTTTCCGTCTCAGTCAACAGCAAGCCCTTTCTCTTCGTCAAACCGGCCAGACCTTATAGAAACAGCCGCGAAACTGGAAGCAGGAGCCAGTCCATGTCCGCTTCCATTCGGCCGACCGCCCGGATTGTCGGGCGGCCGGACGAAGTGATGATCACAGGCTGATGTTGATGTATTCGGAACCGGCGGCGCCGACACCCTTGTAGGCGGTTACTTCGATTTCGACGCGGAAATCCGGACCGCCGAGTGGTGGGCAAGTCACGGTACTGCAGGGATCGATGCCGCGGAATTTTTCTCCGACAAAGGCCATCACCGAGGGAGCATCCGCAACATTCGGAATGACGACCCGCGAACGGACGACATCGGCCAGCGTAGCACCGACAGATGCAAGCGCGCCCTCGATGTTATGAAAGCACTGCTTGGCCTGTTCGACCGGGTCGGGCGACATCTCCCGGGTCTTGTAGTTACGGCCGGCCGTATTGGAAACAAAGACCCAGTTATCGACTGCAACGACGCGTGAATAGCTTTCCTTTTCCTCATAGAGGCTACCGGATTTGACTTTCGTTACTTTTACCACGGATGAGATCCTTCCTTTCAAGTGGGATTGGACGATCAGGCGGTTGCTGCCCGATAGATTTTCTGTTCGGCGCCATGGCCGTAGACGCGTTCGGCGAATTCGGGCGTGATGCGTTCTTCCTTGATATCGCGGCGGATTGCTTCCAGGGATCGGCCGGAAGGCGAACCGTAGCCGCCACCGCCAGGTGTCACCAGTTCGACTACCTGTCCGGTTCTCAGCTGCACCGTACCCGGCAGGTTTTGCTGGCCGTTGCCGAAATCGAAATGAGAACCAGTTGCCTGCAAGCCACCTTCAAGGCCCCAGGGATAGACCGCAAGCCGGCCACCCTCGACGCTGAAGCGGCAATCGGCTTCAATGCGGTAGACGCGTCTCAGGCCCATGCCGCCACGCCAGGTGCCGGCGCCTGCCGAACCATTGACGAGCTCATAACGCAGTAGCGTCAGCGGGTATTCCAGCTCGAGCGCTTCGACCGGCAAATTGGACGTGTTCGTCATATGAACGTGGACGCCGCTCAGCCCGTCGGCCGTCGGCCGTGCGCCGCCTCCACCGCCGATCGTCTCGAGATAGACCCAAAGCGAGCCGTCCTCGCGCGTGCCGGTAAAGAGCGCGCCAGTGCAGGCACCGTTGCCAGCCGCCGTGACCTTGCCGGGCAGCGCCTTGGCCAGAGCACCCTGGACGAGGTCGGCAACCCGCTGGCAGGCTGCAATACGCCCATCGACTGCCGCCGGATGTCTGCAATTGAGCAGCGAGCCGTGCGGCGCCTCGACGGTAATCGGGCGGGACAGGCCGGCGTTCGGCAGGATGGTGGGATCAATGACGGCCTTGACCGCGTAGTAGGAGGTGGCGAGCAGCGCAGTATAGATGACGTTCAGACCGGCGGGCACTTGTGGTGGAGCGTCGAAAGCAAGATGCATCGCGTCCCCCTTGACGGTGATGTCCACCTTTAATTCCATCACGTCGGAGAACTGGTTGCTGTCGAAATAGTCAGTGAAGCTGTAGGTGCCGTCGGGAATGGCGGCGATGCCGGCCCGCATTTTGCGCTCGGCATAATCCTGCAGGGCATCGCCGGCAGCCAGAACCTTGTCTGCTCCATATTTCGTGCAAAGGTCCTGCATGCGCTGGACGCAGAGCCGGTTGGCCGACATTTGAGCGCGCAAGTCCGAAAGCCGCTCATGGGGAACCTGACAGTTCAACAGGAACATGTCCTGCAGATCCTGCTGCAGCTCGCCCTCACGATAGAGCCGCACCGGAGGAATGCGCAGCCCTTCCTGGTATATATGCGCATGGCCGCGATCGGCGAAGTCGGCGTGATGGGCCGTGTTGACGGCCCATCCGACCATGGTATCGCCATGGAAGATGGGCTCGGCCAGAACAATATCGGGCAGGTGGGTCGCGCCACCCTCGTAGGCATCGTTTCCGATGAAGACGTCACCCGGCTTGATGTCCTTTGCCGCATAACGCTTGTTGATATGCGGAATGATGCCGATGAAGCTGCCAAGATGCATCGGGATATGCTCTGCCTGGCACAGGGTGTTGCCGTGCCGGTCGAAGAGTGCGGTCGAGCAATCGCGACGTTCCTTGATGTTGGTTGAATAGCTGGCACGAACCAGCGCTTCGCCCATCTCCTCCACGATCGATGTGAGCGCGCTGCCGATGACTTCTACCGTAATCGGGTCGATCTTGGTCATGCCCGGGTCTCCAGAATGAGGTTGAGGTAGGGATCGACCGTCGCCTGCATATCTGGAAGGATGACGGTGGTGGTATCCATCTGTTCGACGACCGCCGGTCCGTCGATGCGGTTGCCGGGTTTCAGCTTCTCGCGCGCGTAGACCGGGCAGGGCAGGAAGTCCTTGGCCTCGTCCATATAGACCTGGCGCGATCCGATGACGGCCGCATCGCATGCCGGCCCGGCGTCCGGCCGCGGAGCGAACCGGGCCTTGTTGACGATGCCGGCGGCCTCGAGCCGCAAGGTCACGATCTGGATCGCCTCACCTTCGGCGATGAAGCCAAAACGTTGCAGATGCGCCTGTTCGAAGCCTTTGACCAAAGCTTGAAGGGTATCCCCGCCGACCGTGCCGGCAGGCACCGAAACCTGCAGTTCGTAATTCTGGCCAACATAACGCATGTCGGCAGTCCGGTTAACGACGCGGCGGCCGGGCTCGATGCCTTCCTGCCCGAACCAGGCTTCGGCCTGGGCTTCAAGCGTTTCGAAGCCGCTAATCATCGGTTCGACCGCGTTTTGATCCACTTTCATGAGGCGGGAGATGGCGAAGTCGGAACGCAGGTCGGTCAGAAGCAGGCCGAGTGCGCAAAGCGTGCCCGGGGTAAGCGGCACGATGATACGGCTCATGTCGAGCTCCTTGGCGAGCCGGGCAGCATGCAGCGGACCCGCGCCACCGAAGGCCATCAGCGCATAGTCGCGCGGGTCGTGGCCACGCTGCACGCTGATCAGGCGTATGGCCTTTGCCATGTTGGCTGTGACGACTGAGATGATGCCCTGCGCCGTCTCCATCAGTCCGAGACCCAACTGATCGGCAAGCCGTTGCACGGCCTCGATCGCGAGATCGCGCCTGACTTTCATCCGTCCGCCGAGGATTTCGACCGGATTGAGGGTTTGGAGCACGATGTTGGCATCGGTGACGGTCGCTTCTGTGTTTCCGCGCCCGTAGCAGACCGGGCCTGGGTCGGCGCCCGCCGAACGCGGGCCGACTTTCAACAATCCACCGCTGTCGACAAATGCGATCGAACCGCCGCCTGCTCCGACCGTATGGATGTCGAGCATGGGCGCCTTGATCGGATAGCCATGGACGTTCGCCTCGCCGGTCAGTTTGCAGACACCGCCCTGGAGAAGGGCCACGTCGCTTGACGTTCCGCCGACGTCGAAGGTGATGATGTTGTCGAAGCCGGCCATTCCTCCAACAGCCTGCGCGGCGACGACGCCTGTACTCGGGCCGGAGAGGACGGTACGGACCGGAAGCTGCGCCGCCATGTCGAAACCAATGACGCCGCCGTTCGATTGCGTCAGCTGCGGAGCGACCGGTACGCCAAGTTCGGTCAGTCGCAGCTTGAGCCTGTCGATATATCGCTGCATGACAGGGCCGAGATAGGCGTTGACGACCGTCGTGGACATGCGCTCGTATTCGCGGAACTCCGGAGCCACCTCATGCGAAGCGCTGACGAATACATCGGGCATTTCCTCGCGAAGGATTTCGACGACCCGACGCTCATGTGCGGTGTTCAAGAAGCCGTAAAGGAAGCAAACGGCGATTGCCTTGACGTCTTCGCCCGCGAGCTTGTGGATGGCGGCCCGGAGCTTTTCTTCGTCCAGCGACCGGTCCGTCGAACCGTCACTCCTGAGGCGTTCGGGAACCTCCTGCCGGCGGTCGCGGCTCACCAGGATTTCCGGCTTCTCGGCATTCATATCGTAAAGGCTCGGGCGCTTCTGGCGACCGATTTCCAGCAGGTCGCGGAACCCGTCGGTGGTGATAAGCCCCGTCTCGACACCCTTAAGTTCGATGAGAGCGTTGGTCGCGACTGTGGTTCCATGACCGAGGAAAGCCACATGTGCTGCCGTGCTGCCGACGGTCGCAAGTCCTTCCGACACGCCATTGGAGATGCCGCGGGAAGGGTCGTCCGGCGTTGACGGTACCTTCCAGATGTCGAGCTTGCCGGTCTCCTCGTCAAAGAGGCAGACGTCGGTAAACGTGCCTCCGGAGTCTACGCCAATTCTCAATGCCATTTCTTCACCCTCTTTGGCCAAGGTTATTCAGGAACGGATCAGGCCGCCTTGGTCTTCTTGAATCGATCGAAGCGGAAAGGAGCGGGATCGACACAGGGCTCAGCGCCGGTGACGATGTCGGCCATCAGCTTTCCGGCGCCGGGCCCGATACCGAACCCGTGTCCGGAGAAGCCGCTGGCAATGAAGAAGCCGGGAACGCCGCCGGCCGGACCGATGACCGGGACCGCGTCGGGGGTGACGTCGATGAGACCGGCCCAGCTCTGCGTTATGCGGCTGTTTGCGAAAGCAGGGAAAGCCTTTACCAGATGAGCAAGGCCCTCGCGGTTGAAGCGCTCGAAAGGCACGGGATCGAGGATACGCACCTGCTCGAAGGGCGAAACCTCGTCCGAGGCCCAGGAACGTGGGGTTCGCCATTCCTGAATGAAGCGGTTGCCGACGCGCAATTTCAGCTCTCGCCAGCTCTTGATCAGCGTGGGTACGAAGTCGGCAAAGAGACGGAAGCTGTCCGGGACGATTGGTGCGATATTGGCGTTGCGCATGGCAATCGAGAAACTACCGTCGAGCCGTTTGCGGAAGGAAAAATTATCCGCCCCGACCGGCATATCCGGCACCCCCTCCACCGCGGTCGCGCGTGCCACCGAGCCGAGGATCTTCAGCTGTGGAAAATCAATACCCATATTGCCGCTGAAGAGCCGCGACCAGGCGCCACCTGCCAGAATGACGGAGGAGCAGGCAATGGGCCCCCGCTCGGTGATCACGCCGCTGACGCGTCCTGCGGAGCGCTCGACAGCGCGAACGGCACAGCCCGTCAGCACATGGGCGCCGGCGCGGATGGCGCCGCGGGCGACGGCCGGAGCGGCCTTGAACGGTTCCGCCCGGCCGTCGGTGGACGTGTGCAGCGCGGCGGTGAAACGTCCGGTCACGCCGGGAAGATGCTGGCGCAGTTCTTCAGTGCGAAGCAACCGGGAATCGAGGCCGAAGTTGCGTGCATGCACCAGCCAGGCCTCGTATTCCGCTTCCTGGCGCGCATTACGACAAAGATAAGCAATACCCGTCTGCCGGAAACCTGTTTCTTCGCCGACGCGATTGTTCATGCCTTTCCACAGCGAAAGGCTTTCGATGGCGAGCGGCAGTTCGGATGGATCGCGGCCCATTTGACGCACCCAGCCCCAATTGCGGCCTGACTGCTCGCCGGCGATCAGGCCTTTTTCACAAAGGGCGACCGAAACGCCGCGCTCCGCAAGCTCCAGGGCCGTCGAAACCCCGACAATGCCGCCGCCGATGATGACGACATCCACCTTTGCCGGCAGGGTCTGCGTGGAAGAGACTGCATCAGGAATAATACGTGACATGGCTTTTTCCCGAGGACGCCGATCAAAGCATGTCTTCGAGCCGGCAGTTTACCAGCATCTCGGCCATGGCTGCATTGTTGGGAAGCTCGATCGCTGTGCGGACGAGAGAGGCCAGCGTTTCCGGCTGGATCATCTGGTCGGGTGTCACCTTGTTCGTGTAGGAACTCATTTCCGTGCGCACGAAGCTCGGGCATATGGCGGTTGCCCGCACACCTTTTTCCCAGGCGACGTGGCGCGTCGTATGAGTGAGGCCCATCACCGCGAACTTTGTCATGTTGTAGCCGACGAAGGCGTTCCTGACCCGCTTTCCGGACATCGAGGCGACGTTGATTATGCGGCCCGCACCGGTAGCCTCAAGGTGCGGCATGCAAAGCCGCGTCATGCGCAGTGGCGCCTTGACGTTGACCGCCCAAAGCCGGTCGAGCGCCTCGTCGTTGTCGTCCATGAGCGAAACGCGCTCGCCGAGGCCGGCATTGTTGACCAGGGCATCGATTCTTCCGAATTTCGCGACAGCCGCCGCCACCCAGGCTTCCGATGTTGCCGGATCGTAGGCATCGAACCGCGCATAGTGAAAGCGTTCGCTCTCCGGTCCCAACTTGGCTTCGAGCGTACCGACGTCGCGGGCTCCGAGGCTGAGGCGGTAGCCATGTTCGGCAAGCTCGTTAGCGATCGCGAGGCCGATGCCGCGGCCCGCGCCGGAGATCAGCACCACGCGTGAGAGATTTTCGGACGTCATTGTCATCCCCTTGGCGCGGCCGGCAGGTCGCGCATTCGTTTGCATGAACGGTAAGGTGGCTTTTCATTTCTGGCAAGGCTGAATTTGGTAGAAACTCCAGAAAAGCTTCAAAAACTATCATATTTGAAGGCGATCTGGCAAAATACAAACGTATGCTTGACGTAGTTTGGCGCTTTATGCCTTAATGATGAAAATATGCGCCAGAAGCGCTCAAAAAAATACGGGAACGCGCTCTCCGGTGTGGGGAGCTCATCGCAAAATCGGATCGCGGTATGCCGGGTAGGGAAATACTGAAAATCGACAATCTTTCCGTCGCTTTCAGGACGGAGGCCGGGCTTCGTCCCGCAGTGAATGGCGTGTCCCTGTCACTTGTCTCCGGCGAGATATTGGGACTTGTCGGGGAAAGCGGCAGCGGCAAGACAATCCTGTCGCTGGCCGCCATGGGACTGTTGCCGCAAAACGCGGTCGTAACCAGTGGTCGTGTGGAATTTGCCGGCGCAGATCTGCTCACAGTGCGGCCGGACGTCTTGCGCAAGCTGCGCGGCAAGCGGATTTCCATGATTTTCCAGGATCCGATGGCGTCGCTTGACCCGGTCTTTAGGTGCGGCGATCAGATCGTCGAAGCGATCTTGCTGCATGAGCGGATGACGAGGCGCCAAGCCAGGGAACGGGCGCTGGAACTGTTGCAGAAAGTGGGGATCGCGGATCCGGCGCGCTGCCTGCGCTCCTATCCTCATGAGCTGTCCGGTGGCCAATGCCAACGTGTGATGATCGCCATGGCGGTGGCCTGCAAGCCGGATGTCATCATTGCCGACGAGCCGACGACGGCACTGGACGTCACGGTCCAGAAACAGGTTCTCAACCTGCTGCGCGGCCTCAATCGGGAAATCGGCGCGGCAATTCTCCTCATCACGCACGATCTCGGCGTCATTTACGAGGTCGCCGACCGTGTTGCTGTGATCTACCACGGCGATCTTATGGAGGAGGCTGCCACGGCTGACCTCTTCGCTGCGCCTTGCAGCGACTACACCAAGGCGCTGATCGCCTCCATGCCGTCCGCGTCCGCGCCGCAAAGCCGTCTTCCGGTTATAACAAGAGATGGAAGTGGCATGATTTCCAGCTTGGCAGAGGCTCGGCCGGCAGCGAAACCGAAGCCTGCCATAGATGGGGCGTCCGAACCGCTGCTGCATATCCGGGACCTGACCAAGAGTTACTGGGTCCGCGACAATGCTCTTGCGACACCGCGGGCGTTTCGCGCCGTGGACAATGTCAGCCTTGCCATCCCGTCCCGTTCGACGCTCGGTCTCGTTGGTGAGTCTGGTTGTGGAAAATCGACGCTGTCCCGGCTCGTCATGCGGTTGATAGAACCAGATGACGGCGCCATCGAATTCGACGGTCGCAACCTCGTTTCGCTCGGCCGCGAGGAGATGCGCGCTGCTCGCCGCGACATGGCACTGGTGTTCCAGAACCCCTACGGATCGCTCAATCCCCGCCAGACGGTGACCGATCTCGTCGCAGCGCCGATCGATATTCATCAGGGCGGACGCGGTCGGGAGGCGGCGGTTGCCAAGCTCATGGATGCCGTCGGCCTGCCGCGAAATGCCATGAAACGCTATCCTCACGAATTCTCCGGCGGTCAACGCCAACGCATCGTGATCGCCCGTGCGCTTGCACTCAAGCCGCGCCTTCTGATTTGCGACGAGGCCGTTTCGGCACTCGATGTGTCCGTTCAGGCGCAAGTCCTGAACCTGTTGCAGGATCTGCAGGACGAATTCGACCTGACCTACCTCTTCATTTCTCACGACATGTCAGTCGTTCGCCATGTCAGCGATATGATCGCGGTGATGCAGAAAGGGCGGATCGTCGAAGCAGGCCCCGCGGGCGAGGTCTTCGACAACCCGAAAGCGGAATACACACGGACGCTTCTCAGCGCGGTGCCGAAGATCGGCAACGCAGATCCGATAGCCCTGGAGGCGCGTTGATGCAGACCCTTTCGACATTCGTCATCGTCGTGGGAGCAAGGCTGGCGACCGCGCTGGTGCAGCTCTGGGTCATCGCGACACTTGTGTTCTCCATCATGTACATCATGCCGGGCGATCCGGTTCTCCTGCTGCTCGGTCCTGAGAGCCATCCGTCGCCAGAGGCGGTCGCGGCCCTGCGGCAGCAGCTCGGTCTCGATCAGCCGGTATTGTCGCAATATCTCAAATGGCTCGGCAATGCCGCCGTCGGTGATCTCGGTAAATCCCTCGACGGTTATCCGGTGATCGAATATGTGACGGCGAGCCTTCCGAAGACCATGGAACTCGCCAGTGCGGCGATCCTGGTCGCGGCCATCATGGGTGTGCCGGTCGGTATTGCCGCGGCCCTGAGGCGAGGGCGATTTCTCGATGGTCTGCTGACGTCGCTTTCGACGCTCGGTATCTCCGTGCCGGTCTATATTCTCGGATCGCTGCTGATCCTGCTGGTCAGCCTTAAGCTCGGGTGGCTTCCTTCCAGTGGCTACACCGATATTTCCCGAAACGCCTTTCTGCACTTCCAGAAGCTGACGCTGCCGGCGGTGACCCTCGGGCTGGGGCTGGCCGCCTCGATTGCCCGCATGACACGCTCGTCCATGCTGGAAATCCTGAGCCGCGACTTCGTGCGGTCCCTGCGGGCCAGGGGCATGCGCGAGCGTCGCGTCATCTGGTTACACGTCCTGCGCAATGCGGCAATTCCGATCGTGACGATCGTTGGCCTGCAGCTTGGCAACCTGATGGGTGGGACGGTGCTGGTCGAGGCCCTCTTCAACTGGCCGGGGCTGAGTACGCTGCTCGTCACCGCCGTCTCAAACCGCAACTACCCTCTGGTTCAGGGCAGTATTGTGACGATTGCGGCGCTGTTCATCCTCATCAATCTGTGCGTCGACATCCTCTACAGCCTGCTCGATCCACGCATCCGCCGGAAACGCGCATGAAGACGTTCCTTCCTTTCCGCCATCCGCTCGTTCTCGTCAGCCTGCTCGTGGTGACGACGGTTCTCGGCATCGCGCTGGTGGGGCCGGTCATTGCTCCGCATGATCCGCTTGCGATCAACCAGAACGCTGTCAATCAGGCGAGTTCGACGAAGTATCTGCTCGGCACCGACGAATTTGGCCGAGACATCCTTTCTCGCCTCCTGGTGGGAATCCGCCCGACCATCCTGGTGGCGGTCATTTCTACCCTCATCGCCGCAGTCGGCGGTACGGCTTTTGGTATCATCGGTGCCTACAGCCGGCCGGTCCTGGCGTTCTTCGTCATGCGCGCCGTCGATATCATGCTGAGCTTCCCGGCGATCCTGCTGGCACTTCTCGCCGTCGGCTTCTGGCGGAGCGGGATCGCGAGCCTCAGCGTCGTCATCGGCATCATCTTTATCCCGCAATTTGCGCGCGTCGCTCAGTCGGCCACCCTGCAGGTCATTCGGCAGGAATTCGTCGAGGCGGAGCATGCTATGGGCGCGCGCTATCTGCGGGTCGTTTTCAAGGCCATCTTGCCGAATATCCTTTCTCCACTGGTCGTCCAGGGAACCTTGACGATCGCCGCGGCGATCCTGCTCGAATCCGGCCTGAGCTTTCTCGGTCTCGGGATCGTGCCTCCGGAGCCCTCCTGGGGGCAAATGATCGGAACAGCGCGCGGTTATCTCAACCAGAACCCAATGTACGTGGTCTGGCCCTCCGTGTGCCTCGCATTCACGGTTCTCGCCATCAACATCCTCGGAGATGCGCTTCGCGATCATCTCGATCCGAGGCTGCGTGAAAACTGACAATCTTCAACAAGGAAAGGGAACAGCATGAAGAGAATTCTCCAAATGGCTCTTGCTGCAGGTCTTCTCGGCCTGATGACCACGACGGCCCTGGCGGGCGGCACCCTCTATTTTGGGCTTTCGGCAGAACCGTCGACGCTCGACACGATCATCCAGCCAGGCACGGCGGGCCGTACGGTCAAACTCGCCATGCATCGCGGTCTCGTCAACTATGGGATCGATGGCAAGATATCGCCCGAGCTTGCCGAGAACTACGAGATCAGCCCTGACGCCAAGGAATATACCTTCCACCTGCGTGACGCGAAGTTCCATGACGGTTCTCCGGTCACGGCTGCGGACGTCAAGGCCTCGTTGGAGCGGATTCTCGATCCCAAGGGCAAAGGAGCTTTCCGCAACGAGCTTTCGATCATCTCCGGCATCGATACGCCGGACGTCAAGACGGTGAAGCTGAAGCTGTCCCAGCCCTCCGTGTCACTGATGGGCTATCTGGCACTGCCGGAATCCGTGATCGTTCCGGCCGCGTGGCTTGCCAAGAACGCGGACAATGCCACGGCTTCGCCAATAGGCGCGGGGCCGTTCCAATTCGTCAACTGGACCCGAGGCCGCGAAATCGTGGTCAAGAAGTTTCCCGGCTACTACAAGCAGGGCAAGCCTGATCTCGACGAAGTCCACTACGTCTTTTACGGCGACGAGAACACGCGTGTAAACGCGCTGAAATCGGGGGACGTCGATATCATCGAATATGTGCCGGCCAAGGACGCCACAGCCTTGGAGAAAGGGCCTGACACCGAGCTCCTGACCATGAACGGCCCCTTCATGGGGCTCCAATTCAACACCAAGTTTGAGCCGTTCTCCAAGCCCGAGGTGCGTCAGGCTATCGCCTATGCCGTCGATCGCAGCGTCATCATCAACACGGCTTTCAACGGGCTGGGCACACCGATCTACGGTATCGCTATTCCGGAAGGCTATATGGGCTATTCCGCCGAGAAGGCCAACTACTTCTCCCATGATATCGACAAGGCCAAGGCACTGCTGAAGAAGGCGGGCTATCCGAACGGCTTCGAAGCACGGCTTCTCGCTTCGTCCCAATACAGCTTCCATCAGAACACTGCGATCGCGATCCAGTCGGAACTCGCCAAGGTCGGTATCAAGCTGACGCTCGACCTGCCCGACTGGGCAAGCCGCATGGCGAAGGCAAATGCCGGCGATTACGATTTTGCCGTGCTCGGCAGCCTGGGGGAAATCACCGACGCCGACTGGCTCAGCAACTACTATTATGGCGGGGACAAGCTGGTGCGCACCAATAACTCGCCGTATTTCGACGATCCGCAGATCAACGAAATTCTCGACAAGGGCAGGGCCACAGTCGACTCTGCGGAACGAGAGAAGATCTATGGTGCTTTTGTCGATCGCGCATTGGAACTTTCGCCGCTCGTGTTCTTCATGTGGCGGCACCAAGACTATGCTGTCCGCAAGGGTGTGACCGGCTTCACCAATATGCCTGGCTTCCTGACCTTCCAGTCCGGCTTCAGCATCGAGAATACCAAGATCGAGTGAGCATGCCGGTATGGCGCTTGCGTAAAGTGAGGCTGGGATGCCGGCCTCACTACGTAGGCGCTTGCCGGAACAACGATCCTCTACGATTTAGATGCCGTTGGGCCGGCGTCTCATGAGTAGCCAGTTTGATGGCTGTCCCTCAGAATGATGATGTTTGGGAACGAGGTCCGAGCGATCGGCGTCAAGCATCACGAGAGGAACAGCCATGGAGTATTATGCAGGAATCGATGTTTCGCTGAAAGCGAGCAGCGCGTGCGTGGTCGAGGCGACAGGCAAGTTGGTTTGCGAGGTCAAGGGTAGGCAGCGAGCCTGAATGCCTGGTCGGGTATTTTGATCAACTGGACTTTCCGGTAGAGCGCATCGGCCTTGAAGCGGGCCCGTTGTCCCAACGGCTACACGCGGCTCTGGTTGCTGCGGGTGATGAGGTGGTGTTGGAGACGGGTACGGTTCTGGCTGGTCGTCTCACTGGGTCGAGGCGGTCGAAGGCTATTGGAATTTTGGACGAGTTTCTCACCACGCTCGGCATCGACATCGCCCCGGTCGATGATCGTCTGGCCCGCGCGGCGATGAAGGCGAGGATCGAATACAGCCAGGGATTCGGCATGCGCGGCGGACTGAACTTTGCCTATTGCTTCGCCTACGCGCTGGCAAAACAGCATTCGGCCCCGTTGCTCTATATCGGCAACGATTTCGGCCTGACTGATATTCGCTCGGCGCTGGACGCTCCTAGCCCAAAGAACCGGAAGAAGTAGATGGCCGGGAAAGGGAGCGCAAAACCCGACATCCCGCGGCTCATGCGTGACGCTCAGCATGGTGAGTTCAGCGTCCTGCTGCCGAGGCGCTGGACCGGATCAGCCGCGATCAGGCCGATGTCGCCACGCTCTACAAGCAGTTGAAGTTCGCGGGCGTCACCATTCCGACTTTTCGATTGATTCAAGTGTTTGCGGCCGGACTCCAAAGAAGACAATAGGTTAATACGCCGCTGCCGATAAATCGCGATTTACCTGGATACCTTTCAGGGGTGTTGGGTTTCCTTCTCATCTGCGGCAAGAAGATGGGCTTGTCGCATTCCTATTTACGCGGAAGGAGGCTACCGGGTGAGCGGTCCATATCTTTTGAAGGCGCGATATCTGAACAAATAGGGTTTCGTCCTCGTTAATGAACCTCTTGAAAATTGCTGTCATTCTACATATTTTGATATCAAAGCCATCATTTCTATGGAGGTGATATCAATGCCGGCAGTCACCATTCGAAACCTTTCTGACGAAACACATCGTGCTCTGCGGCTGCGAGCGGCTCATCATGGCCGAAGCACCGAGGCCGAGATCCGTGACATTATTGAAGCCGCTGTTCGTCCCCCCGAACGTGTTAAGCTTGGCTCTTTACTGGCGGCTATTGGTCGTGATGCCGAGCTTTCCGACAGCGACGTTGAGGCCCTGCAGAAAAGTCGCGACAAAACGCCTGCTGAACCGATGACCTTCGAATGATCTTGCTGGACACCAACGTTATATCCGAGCCTTGGAAACCGGTTCCTGACGCGGCAGTGATCGACTGGTTGGACGCCCAAGCTATCGAAACGCTGTTCCTCTCCGCAATAACGATTGCTGAACTTCGCTTCGGGATTGCTGCTATGCCTTCAGGGAGACGGCAAACTATCCTCCGCGACCGCCTTGAGGGCGAAGTGCTGCCCCACTTTTCCGAGCGCATCCTGCCCTTCGATCTGGCGACTTCTCAGTTTTATTCGGAACTGATGGCATGCGCTCGAGTATCTGGGAAGGCGATCGGCACAGCTGATGGCTACATTGCAGCCTCAGCGGCAGCAAACGGCCTCGCGGTCGCAACTCGCGACACAAGCCCGTTCGCGGCTGCTGGGTTGAAGGTGATCAATCCCTGGTCCAGATAACGACAGTGCCCATGTAGATATCGTAGATCCGTATCCCAAGGCGAAGGCGCCAGTCACAACAGATCGGAAGTTCGTAACCTGGTTCATCTGGTGGTATATCCCATTGGGATATCCCATTCGATGCACTACGTGAGGTCGTGGTTGTTACATCCCGGAGGAACGCAGATGGAGCAGGGTGCAGTATTCCAGAGCAATCGAAGCCAAGCTGTGCGTCTGCCGAAGGCCGTCGCTTTGCCTGCTGATGTGAAGCGCGTCGATATTGTCGCCGTCGGACGCACTCGCATTATCGCACCTGCTGGCGAGGTCTGGGACAGCTGGTTTGAAGGAGCGACGGTGACATCGGACTTTATGAATGAGCGTGATCAGCCCGCTTCGCAGGAGCGCGAGGCATTTTAATGCTGAAGTACATGTTGGACACCAACATCTGCCTTTTTACGATCAAGAATCGGCCGCAGCACGTGCGCGAGGCGTTCAACCGTCATCATGGTCAGTTGTGCATCAGCTCGGTTAGCTTGATGGAGTTGATTTACAGGGCGGAAAAGTCAGCCAGTCCGGAAAAAAATCTGCCCGTTGTAGAGGGCTTCGCCGCGCGCCTCGAGGTGCTACCCTACGACGCAATGGCAGCCAGCCATACAGGTCAATTACGCGCCGAGCTGGCGCGCAGTGGAACTCCGATCGGACCCTATGATCAGCTGATCGCGGGACACGCTCGCTCGCGAGGGCTGATTATGGTCACGAATAATCGTCGTGAATTTGATCGGGTGCCCGGTTTACGGGTCGCAGACTGTACCGCTTAGTCTCGAACGATTGATCGCGATATCCATGTGTAAACCTCAATTGATTGATTGCAGTATATCAGTCAGACGGAAATCTACGTTCAATTGATCGTAGCCATGCTTCCAGCCAGCCCTGTGGAGATTTCGCCGTTTCATGCCTCGTTCCCCCCGCTATACAGTCCGTTGGGTCAAAGCCATCTTTGCGGGCGCGTGCGTCTCCGTGGTGAGGCATATATGAAACCGGAAGAACATATGCGTGCTGAGCATTTGCAGGCTGTTGCACGCGAGGCGCTTGAGATGTTCCTTCTCGAACGCGCCGAAACGGACGAGGAATTCGCCTTCTGGCTCGATGCCAGGCTTGCGGCCACTCTTCCGAACAAGGCCAGCGCGCCGCTCGATCCGGAATCGTTTCGCCGTCGCGCTGAAGCCCTCTTGTCCGCGGCGGGTTCCGGTCGCCGCCGGAGGCGCTGGGATGATTGGGATGCGGATATCGATGAAGCAACGCTCGAAGAGCTGATTGGCGCGGCGGAGCCTTTTCTTGCCGTGGGGCGGGGTGCTGATGCGTTGGCGATCTTGAAGCCGGTGGCCGGGGCGCTGGCCGACTATTGGCCTGAAAGCGCCCATTGGGACGAAACCCTGCATGAGTTCTTTCCCAGACTTGACCAGATGATTGCCCAGGCCGTGCTCATGGATGGAGTTTCCCAAGAGACGCGCGACGAGCTTACCGACGAGCTGCGCGGCTGGCAGGACGAGGTCGCCGCGTATGGCGCCGATGACGCGTTCTCTACAACCATCGCTGCTTGCATGAGGGGCTGGGACGATCTGGGCCTCGAGGACGCGCTCGCCGGGCGGGGGCAGGGCTGGCCGCCCGGGGGGAGAAGCGATTCGCTCGAAGGCGATCTGACGCGGGCCAGGCTTGCGGCGCTCGCAGGAATGGGGCGGATCGAGGCGTATCTGAACCTTTCCCGTGCCGCTGGACTTCATTGTGAGCATTCTGTGAAGCTGGCGCAGTTGGGCCGCGTGGATGAGGCTATTGCGACCGCCCATCAGCGCCTCGCCACGCCCGACGACATGTTGCGCGTCGTCCAGGCTGTCGCCGCCGCGGGCCAGATGGACGCGGCGCTCGATCTTGCCGCCTGGGGACTGGCGTTGCAGGCGCGCGATGAAAACTGCGACGATTGGCGCCGTGGAGCGGGCAAGGTATCGCTGGCCCGCTGGCTGCGCGAGAAGGCGCAGGAGGCGAGCAGGCGGGACATCATGCTCATGGCGGCGCGGGCCGCCTTTGAGGAAAGCCTCGCGAGGGAAGATTTCCGCGCAGCATCGAGGCTGGCCAGCGCAAAGGACTGGCCCGGCTTGCGTGAGGAGCTGCTCGCGGTGCTCGTGGCGGCGCCGCATGCGTTCGAGCGGATCGAAATCCTGCTTGACGAGGATCTGATCGATGAGGCCGTCGCCTGCGTCGATCCGCATGAAGCGCGCTTCAATCCTTATGACGATGCGCTGGAGCGCCTTGCCGAACAGGCTTACGCCGACCATCCCGACTGGACGATTGCGCTCGCCTGCCGCATGGCCGATCCCATCATGAGCGAGGGGCGATCCGGCCACTACGAGACCGCCGCCGGGTGGCTCGCCATCGCCGCGCGCGCCCATGCGGCCAGCGGACGATCCGCAGAGTGGCACGAGCACCTCGAAAAGCTCATCGAAACGCATCGCCGCAAGCACAAATTGCGCCCGCTGCTCGAAGCACTGCGATATGTGGCTGATTGAAAGGTATGTTCTGCCGGAGTGATGTCGCCAAGATCGCGACCCTAAAGCGACCTCGCCTGGTGCGGCAGCTTCGCTTTGAAATAGCCCTCCGGCAGCCGGTAACGTCGCTCTATACGTCGCATGACGCCGAAGCTCGCAACTGAGCGCAGTACGCCTCACCCTGAATCCAGGATAGCAGCGTTTTACTGTCGAAGGTTTCGTTTAAGCGGATGGCTGCGCGGTAAAGCTGCCAATAGCTGTCGCCGAAGATAGACGAGCGCATCTTGAAAATTCGCCGGATCCTCTGTCGCGTCGAACAATGGCTCCAGAAACGGACTGATCGGTTTCGGCTGCGGTCCGCGCGACGCAAGCAGACTGAGCAAAGGCGCCGTCTGCGGCAAGGCGCTGCGGCTTTCTGGTGGAGGAGGCAGTGGCTTGCGGCTTGACCTGCGCTGTCGTGCTCGTTCTGGCAGCCGGCCTTGTTGGCCGAGCGTCTTCAAAGGCCGGTGGCGCGCCGAGCCATCGGATGATCGCGTCTAGGCCGGGACGTAGCTGCCTCTTCAGTTCTGCCGTCAACTCGTCTTCGATCCCGCAGGCCTGTCCGATCGTTGTCCAGTCGATGCGGCCATTCAGGATCGGTGGCGGTTTCCGGTAGATAATCAGGCGGATGAGGTAAGGCCGGACATTCTCCAGCACCCGCTTCGATGCGATCGGCGCAATATGCAGCTCGCAGAATTCTGAGATTTTTCGTTGAAAATGACGTGATGAAAGATCTTGTTTAGGCATACTCATTCCATTTCTCTCGGCGCCGGTGCCAAGGGCAAGCGGGAATAGGAGGCGGCCTTTGACAAAACATGCATCGGAGGAAAGATATTTTAGCCGCAGCGCTCGTTCCTGCCATCACCTAAACACACAGAGGGATGATCCGCAGACGGATCATTTTCTCCATGATGATCCTCTTTCGTGTCATTTTCCTTGACTGACTCGGATCTAGAAAGATATTTAGACGTGTCATCTTGAGGGTAATGATATGTTTAAGGATCAAAATGAGGCCTGAATCAGAGTCTCTGCAGGAAATCGGTCAGCTGTTGAAGACCGCGCGCAAAGGCTTGGGGCTCACTCAAGAACAGGTTGCCGACATGGCGGGCATATCGCGTCCTCGGTATCGAGAGATCGAAACCGGAAGTGCTGCGGCCCGCGCGACGACCCTGATCAACATTGCTCGCGCGCTTGGTCTCGAACTGATGCTTATCCCGCAGGCGATGGTTCCGGCTGTCAATGCCCTATTTCAGCCGCATGATGACGAGGATGACTTGCCCGCCTTTGCCACCAGCCCCGATGATGATGCTGATGCCTGAGACGTATCTTGATCCGAAATCTATCTCATCACTTGACGTGCTGCTGAACGATCTGAAGGTGGGCACGATCGTCAGGACGCCGGGCGACTTCATTGCGTTCAGCTTTGAGGATAGCTACCGCGCGACGGGCGGCTTTCCTGTACTCAGCCTGTCTTTCCGAGCGGCAACCGGAGGTCTGCGCAAAGATCCGAAGCCTGTGGCCAGGGCTCTACCGGCCTTTTTTGCCAATCTTCTTCCCGAGGAAAAGCTGCGTGAAGCGATGGAGAAGCACCACGCAGGCAGTGTTCGCGCTGGAAACGACTTCGATCTGCTGATCGCGCTCGGGTCGGATCTGCCGGGTGCAGTCCGCGTCGTACCGGGCGAAGGGGCGATTGCTCGTATCGACGATTTGTCACTTCCCAAACCGAAAGCCCGATTTTCGCTCGCGGGTGTGCAGATGAAGCTATCTGTCATCAAGAACACGGGCAAGGGTGGCGGCCTGACCATACCACTGGGGGATGAGCAAGGGTCTTACATCGCCAAGTTTCCGTCGACATCGTTTCCGGGCGTCTCGGAAAACGAATATGCCAATCTCGCCTTGGCCGAGGCGATCGGCATGGGCGTGCCGGAACGTGAGCTCGTCGAGCAATCGGAATTCGAGGATATTCCGGAGGAATTCAAGACGCTGTCGGACGGAAAAGTCCTGCTCGTCAAACGTTTCGATCGCGGCGCCGGCGGCGCGCGGATCCATATCGAGGATTTCGCCCAGGTATTTGGCATCTATCCTTCGCGCAAATATGAAGGTGCGGCCTATCACGATATCGCCGCTGCCATCGGGATTGCCGTTTCTTCTGCGGCTGCTCTTGAATTCGTCCGCCGGCTGGCTTTTGCCGTCATCACCGGCAATGGCGACATGCATCTCAAAAACTGGTCGCTGATCTATCGCGGCGCGGATGACAAGCCGGCATTTGCCCCCGTTTATGACGTGCTCTCGACTGTGCCCTATATCCCGGCGGATGCCATGGCGTTGTCGCTTGCAGGTGAGCGCTCGTTCAGGACGATGAACGCGCAGCGGTGGAAGGTCTTCGCCAATCGTGCACGCCTGCCGGAAGCTGCCGTGCTTAAAGCAGTGACCGAGACTGTTGAACGCGTAAACCAACTTTGGTGGTCGCTGCCAGAGCGTGAGGTCGTTCCGGCAAAGGTGCTTGAGCGGATCGACGCGCACGTGAAGCTGATGACACCGATCCTCGGTACCCGTGCCGGCTGACGTGGTCATCGTGCCAAACGTTCAGACCGTCAGTGAAACACCGCCAATCCCCATCAACCCGAACGACAATTCTCCTGGCCGTCTTCACCTGTTCCCACAGGACATCGTCAACGGTCCTGAGCGATGGGACTTCCTGGATGACGTGCAATTCCGAAGCGAGATCCGGGGCGCCCTTCCGGTTCGATAAGGGTACTTGTGAACGTCCAAATAATGGGCACGCTCTTAAGCGTGGACGCAGCAACGTCCTGTCGACTCGACGAAGGCAGGATTGACTGGAATTTTGGCAGGACGCGCAGGCGGGAGATCGGGATGTGAGGCGGAGGCCAATAAGGATCGCACCACTCATGAATATGGTAGTCCTTTTGCAAGGTGCACGCCGGGGCCGCCGCCGTTCTTTGAGATGAATTCGACGCCTACTTGAACCAAACGCGGACGATTTTTGCATCGGTATCGGGACGACCGCCCTCGTTCTGTCTGGTTCAGCGGCAACCAGAAACAGCCAGCAGGAGGCAGCGCGACCATGCCCGCACCAGACCGTATTATTCGCATGAACACCGTTCTTTCCCGCACCGGCCTGTCCAAGACCACCAGCTATCGCAAAATCGCGGATGGGACGTTTCCGGCCCAACTCAAGATCAGCGTCAACGGCGCGGGATGGCATGAATCCGATATCAACCGATGGGTTGAAAACCCCGTCGCGTGGCGTGCCGCCAATAACAACGAGAGAAGCCGCTGAACGTGAGCCATAACGGTCGTGCCCTGCCGAAGCGAGGGAAAGCCTTGTCTGCTTCGGGAAAGCATGCCGGAACGAAACCGGCCCCTCAAGGACGAGCCGCTTCGCGGTGGCTGCGCCATCCTTGACCGCCCGCCTCCGCCCCGACAATTCGCAGGGAAGCCGAATAAGGCGGGAGTGGGAGCGCAGGCGCTCCACGTCCGACGAAGGGAACAGGCGGCGGTGTTGGTGCCTGTGGCGGATTTATCGGCGCTTTCGGCAGAAAATCATTGGCATGGCCCCATATCATAGGTTACATGTAACCAAGATTGAAGGAGAAGAACATGGTTTCCGCATCAAAGCCGAAGCCTACGCGCGTAAAGGTGGGCGAACATCGCGCCCGGCTGCGTGCTCAAGGTCTGCGTCCGATCCAAATTTGGGTGCCGGACGTGCGTGCGCCCTCATTCAAGGTCGAGGCTCACCGCCAGTCGCTTGCGGTCGCGGCAAGCGCACAGGCGGCGGACGATCAGGCGTTTATCGATGCCGTCTCCGATTGGGGCGATGAATGAGGCGGGGGGATATCTGGACGGTCGCGGGCGGCAAGGATTACGCGGGCAAACCGCGTCCGGTCGTGATCATGCAGGACGACAGTTTCGACGGGACGGATTCGATCACCGTCTGCGCCTTCACATCGGATGATACGGAAGCGCCGTTGTTTCGGCTTCCCGTTGCCCCGGACGAGCGCAATGGCCTGCGGCTGTCTTCCCGCCTGATGGTGGACAAGATCACCACCGTCCCGAAATCGAAGATCGGCGAGAAAGTCGGACGGCTGGACGACGAAGATATAGTGCGACTCAATCAGGCGATGCTGGTTTTTCTCGGGCTTGCCGTGTCGCCAAGGGTAAGGGGAGAGGCTTGAGTCTGCCGTTTGCGACCTACGTCAAAACCGCAACGCGCAAGTATTTACCGCCAGCGCCAGGATCTCGACCATGGTCTTGCAGGCCTGCTTGTCGGTCAATCGTTCCAGCAGAGCCTCGAAGGTCTGGCGATACTCCAGCCTCGGGAAGAGCTGGTCTCGATAGACGAGCCGCAACAATGCCATCGGCTTTTGCCGTAGGGAATGAATGACGTGCCGGTAGTTGACGACCTGGCTGTGGCGGCCGTCAGGATGGCTCCGCCCTCGAGAGAGCGTCATGAGATAGGTGCCGCCGACGAACACATCGAGCCGGTCATCGAAGAGACGCACCCGTAGCTGATGCCCGATCAGGCGTGAAGGCACGCTGTAGAAGACCTTGCGCAGCGTGAAGCCACCGGTGCGCATGACCCTGACGACCACCTCCTCGGAGTCTGTCGTCCTGCGCTGCGGCAATTCCTGAAGATGAGGTCTTTCGGCTTCGATACGTTTGAGATTGTGGGCGTTGCGGCGGCTGACAATCTCATCGATGAAGGCACGGTAGGCGGCAAGATCGTCGAAGTCGTTGCTGCCGCGCATGAGCAGCGCGTCGCGGACCGCTGCCTTGATATGCCCGTGCACGCTCTCGATCGAACCGTTCTCGTGTGCGACGCCTTTGTTATTACGCGTCGGCTTCATGTGGTAATGGGCGCAAAGTTCCTCATATCGATGCGTCAGGTCCTCCCGCTCATTGGTGGTCAGGTTACGGAATGCAGCCGACAGGCTGTCGCTACGATGGTCGTGCGGCGCGCCGCCAAGGGACCACAGGGCATTCTGCAGCCCTTCCGCAAGAGCGACGAAGCTCTCTCCGCCGAGGATGACATGGCCATGTTCGAAGCCGGAGTAGGCAAGCCGGAAGTGATACAGGAGATGATCGAGGGGCTGCCCGGCGATCGTGACCTCCAGACTATCCATGTTGGTGAAATCCGAAAGGCCCAACCGGCCGGGCTCGTGAACCTGCCGGAAGATGACCTCCTGCTCTGCGCCATGCACAGCGCGCCAGGAGCGAATGCGCCGCTCCATGGTCCGACGAATGCCGTCTCCAAGCTCCGGGTGGCGGCGCAGCATCTCCTCGAATATCGCTACCGCCCGTATTCCGGGCGCAGCCTGAAGCAGGGGAACGATCTCGGCATCAAAGATATGGGCCAGTGGATCTGGTCGCCGGCGTTCCCGCGGTTTTGTCTTTTGAGATGGGAGACGTGGATCCTTCTCGATCCGGAAAGCTGTCGTGCGGCCGATCGAAGCCTTTGCGGCAGCAACGGTGACGGAATGATTTTGACGTAACTTCATGAAAAGCCTCATCTGATGATCGTTTACATGGCGACCTGGCACAAAGTGATTCTCCGGTTTTGGAAAATCGCCAGATTGACCGCGATCACAAGCGCAAGGCAGGCCTGATTTTGGCGCCGCGGGCCGTGGGCATAACTTCGATCGGGCTACGCCCTCACTCCGTTACGCCCACCACCCGCAAAGTCCCATCTTGATTGACGCTGGAATTCCACGTTGATCGTTGCGCGGCAACCTTGCACTCCACCGCCCAGTCGCCAAAGCCCGCTTTGAGGGCATCGGCGCCATCAGGCAGCAATGGTCGGCCGTCCTCAGGACTCGGAGGGCTCTCATTCATCTGGTCGTTGATCGGGGGGGACCGTCGAGCGTGGATTGCGTAAGGTTGTGGCGCTGCGAGAGTTCATCTGCAGCGTGCTTGCTGACCGAACCTTGAGCGACGCCATACAGTAGAGAAAGTATGGCGAGCGTGCAGCACGAGGTGTTCAGGAAGACGGTCTTGTCCACCATTTATACTATGCCCTCTGCGCTCCGTCTTAGGCAGCGCAAGTTTTGGCGAACGCGAACTGGCCACATCGCATCGATGAGGCCAGCCGGCATTTGCCACCGTTGTTACCGAGATTTCCAGTTTGACGCGAAAGGCTGAAGTTTATTGGGATCATTTCGACTGGCGGGTGGCTTTAATCTCCATCAACTTTGCGGTGCAGGTCGCCGAAACGCTGGACGCATTCTGCTGGAGGCATTGCAGCAATTTTCCGCCACCCGGCTGAATTCCGCTGCACAGCCGCCGCACGTCTGCCTCGCAGGCTGAGCGCACCTCACGCATTTGCTGGCGGCTCATCTCCTGAGCATTGACCGTACCGGCGACTGCCACAAAGGCAAGGATCAAATAAGCTTTCATTCGTAGACTCCCGAATGTGGTTGTATGAAAGAGAAGGCGGACGGGCCTGCAGTGTGATCGATGGTGCGACGGCCCGTCCGTTCCGGCACGGGGGTAAGTGCCGAAAGTCATGACCAAGGTGCGGAAAGAGAAGAAAGTCCAGCCGGTCTCAAATCTTCGCAGGATCGTTTCATCCTCGGATGAGCCGCGGCATGCGCGCCGCTTCAAGCTGCTCGGGCGTCAGCTTCGAGCGAAGGTCCGCGATTGCCTGCTTCAGAGCTTGGGCTTTGCCGGCATATACTGCCAAGGCATCTGAGATGGCTTCGACCCGGCCGAACGCTTCCGGTCCCTCGGGGTGCTCATCAGGCCCACCAATCACGGAAATCAGGGCCTCGCGATCCGGGATCAGCGCGAGGACGGCCTGGGCGTAAGCTCGCCAAGCGTCCTGTTGATCAGCGCGGATGCCGATAGCAGTTTCCTGGGCGGAAAGCATACCCGCCAGCCGAAAACGGATGACCTTCCCGGTGTAGTAATAGCGCAGGTCATCAAGACGAGCGCTCAGAGCATAGAAGCTCGGAAAGCCGCCTTCCGAAGCTCCGAAATGACGATAATCATAGGGCTCCTCAGGACGAGGGGCGTTCGCGTCCTGCCCCTGAGCCAATCCCGCAAGCGGAATCACGGCGAACAGCAACGTGCCGGTGAGAATTGAGAACAGCGCCGGTTTCTTCATGGCGACCTCCGTTTGTTTATCGATGGCATGACCATGAGGGCTGCAGTTTGCTCCCGAATTTCTCTCCTGTAGGAAAATGTAGCTATTTGTTGCTTCGGCAAGGCATGCTGGCCGGCTCAGCCGGCGATGTACAAAGGGAGCTTGATGCTCACCAGCCCACCGCGTGTGCCGTTTTCCACTGAGATTGTTCCGCCCTGTGCTTCCAGAAGCGTTCGAGCTACGGCAAGGCCAAGCCCTGCGCCGCCTGTTTTGCGGGCGCGGGAAGGTTCGGCACGGACAAACGGCTCCAGCAATAACTCCCTTTCCTCCTTCGAAAACCCAGGCCCTTCGTCCGCGATAGAAATTCGGGCGTACCGACTTTCCACAGCCAGCGTCACATGCGCACGGTTCCCGTATTTCACGGCATTATCGACGATATTGCCGATGACGCGCCTGAGGGCGATCCGGTCGGCGAGAATCCAGATCTCCCTCGGGGAAGGGGGCATTTCGAGTGTCACGGGCAGGCCAGAACTCCTGAAATCCGCCATTTCGGCGCTCAGCAGTGCCGCAAGGTCGAGCAGTTCCTCGTTTAGCGCTCCGACACCCGCCCGGGAGGTCAGTAATGCGTTGTCCAGGAGGTCGATCATGTCGTCGATGTCAGCCGTGGCCCGTTCTTTTTCTCTATCGTCAGGAAGCTGTTCAAGGCGCAGCCGCAGGCGCGTAGCAAAGCTACGAATATCATGCTGGATTCCGCCGATCAGGGCCATGCGGGATCGCGTCATGGTATGCAGCCTCGTCTGCAGCCTGTCGAAAGCCCTGACCAGTGCGCTTATCTCCGGCGTCGTAGTGCGAACGTGGGGAAGCGAAACAGGTTCGCCTGATGGATCGATGCTATCCAGGGCGGTGGCGAGTCTGGTGAGCGGCTTGATCTCCCGGTGCAGCAGATAGAAGGCGATACAGGCAAACAGGGTTCCGACCAGCCCGGCTCCCATGCCTGCGGGCAAGCCAAAAAGTGTCACGATGAAAGGTGTACGTGCTTGTGCCACAAGAAATTGACTATCGTTGAGTCTGATCCAGAATTCGAGAGGTCTGGCTGTTCGGACCAGATGCCGGGGGCGCCGGATACCGTTTTCCGCGTCCTTCAGCTGGATATGCTGCAGCTTGTCGCCGAGAAGCAGCCTATAGGGTGAGAAGTCGGCATTGTCGGCCAGGTTTTCGCCATCCTTTGGAACCGCGCCGGTCGAAACCAAGCGCACATCCAGCATAGAGGATTGAAGGGCCTGGAGGGCGAGTCGTCGTTCACTCGGCGCAATGGATGATACAAGATCGCTGATTGCCTTCAGCTGTTCAGGTGCAAGCTGCGTGGTTGTGCGAGACAGATCATTGGACCAGTAGAAGGAGGCGATCAGAGTAATCCATAAGGCCAGCAGAGCACTTGCCCCGATGGCGACGACCCGGGCGGTAAGGCCGAAGCGCATGTCTATGTTACCTGCCTGACCGGCACGGTCAGCAGGTAGCCACCATTGCGAATGGTATTGATGAGGTTGCAGCCGGAGCTCAGTCGGTCCAGCTTTTTTCGGACGCGCGAAATCAGGATATCGACCGTTCGGTCAAAGGGATCGGCGCTACGGCCGTGTGTCCAGTCGAGGATCTGTTCTCTTGATAACACGCGACGTGGGCGCAGGATGAAGCACGAAAGCAGATCGAATTCCGCGCCCGTTAGTGCTACCAGTTCGCCCTCTTCAGTATAAAGTTGCCTGGCATCCAGATCGGCCACGAAACGGTCGAAGGCGTAACGGCGCGAAACGAGCTGTACCTGCTGCGCCGATGTGCGGCGCAGCAGCGCCCTCACACGCGCGAAAAGTTCCCTTGGCCCGAAGGGTTTCACGACATAGTCGTCCGCGCCGATCTCAAGGCCGACCACACGGTCCGTCTCATCGCCCTTCGCTGTCAGCATGAGGATGGGCGTGCTTTGCTCCGACCGCAGCCGGCGACAGATAGAAAGCCCATCCTCTCCAGGCAACATCAGATCGAGGATGACGAGATCGGGCCTGCTGCGCTCAAGAATCCTGTCCATCTCCCGGCCATCCTGGGCCATTTCCACGCCAAAGCCCTCGCGACGAAGGAAATCGCCGACCAGCCGGCGGATTTCGGAGTCGTCGTCAACGATGAGGATGGTCTTTGTCTTTTGCTCCATGGCTCGCAGCAGGACATTTCACGGCGGGAAAATCAACTGCGAAATCGGGGAATATACAAAACGATACATGCCGGAAAACTCTCTCAACATCTTGAAAAGACCGGTTCATCGGCCGGAAAAGAACGGAACCGAAGATGCGTAAGTCGATACTGCAGACTTGAAGCGTCGACAGGAAACCGGAGCAAGGAACAGAGAGATGAACAGAAGACTGCGAGCGGGCGTTATTATCGGCGTTCTCGCTCTCGCCGGCATCGGTGAGGCCGGCGCTGTCGAGCGCAATGCAACTGTTACCGGCCCACGGGGAATATCCTCCGTGCATGCCCAGGGAGGATGCAGCGGAGGTTCGTGCTCTCGCAGCATTGCACGTACAGGCCCTTATGGCGGAACCTTGATCCGATCCGCAGCCGCGAGCTGCAATTCCGCAACCGGTTCCTGCAGCGGCTCACGCACGACCACAGGCCCATATGGAGGAACGATAACCCGTCAGGGCAGCATCGCACGATGACGCCCGCAGCGCCCGATGGAGCACCTTCCCGCCCTATCCAGGCTCTGTCGGGCGCATCCTCGCCTGGAGATCTCGACCTGCGCCCGAATCCGATCGTTCCGGCAACAGAAAAGCTGTCGCCTGGACCCAATACTGGCGGCAGACCGGTGAGCGAAGTGAAACCGGAAGAAAAAGCCGAACCGTCGCAAACACATCCGGTCTTGCCAGCCAGCCTGCGATCCGGCGGAAGGCAGCATCAAAGTGCCCTTGCTCGGCCGCCTTCTACACCTTCGCGATCGGGAAACAGGATAGCTGTACTGATCACGGTTATTTTGATGGTGGTTACAGTTCTGCTGGCAACGCGCTACATGGTCGCCAAACCAGTAGAATTGATGTCTGCGAGCCGTGGCTTTTTCCAGGCGGAGATCACAGGACCCGGCACGCTTGATGCGATCGACAAAGCTGGTGTCAGCTCCAGTCTGCAGGGCGTCATCACTGCGCTTTACGTCGATCGCAACGACGTGGTCGCCAAAGGCGAAATCATCGCCGAAGTAAACGCCCAGGATCTGAAGGCGCAGCTTAACGCTTCCATCGCATCGCAAGAAGCTGCCCGTAAGGCCGTGGAAGCGGCTTATGCCGACAGCCGGCGAGCTGAAGCTACACTCGCAAATGCCCGTTCAACGCTTGTCCGGCAACGGGAACTGGCGCGCACCGGCACGTCATCACGATCTGCCCTTGAATCGGCTGAAACCTCTGTTCAGCAGGGGGAAGCCGACGTCGCCAAGGCCTACTCCTCCGTTCATCAGGCCGAGGCGCAGGAAGCGGCGGCCGTCGCGACTGTCGAGATGAACCGGGCGCTGCTGGACAAGTCGGTGATCCGCGCGCCGATCGACGGCGTGGTGATCGCCCGCAACCTCAATATCGGGGACATCGTTTCACCCGGCACAGCGATCGTGGAAATCGCCGACCCCTTGAGTATTGTGCTCACGGCCCGTTTCGATGAAAGCGGGATTGCTTCGATCTCGGCAGGTCAAACCGCGACGATCCGGTTCGTCTCACAGCAGCAGACTTCCATCAGCGGGAAGGTGCGCCGTATCAGTCGTCAGGTTGACACAGAAACACGGGAGTTCACCGCTGATATCACGCCTGACGGCTTGCCGGCAAACTGGGCGATAGGCCAGCGCGGTATCGCCGTCATCGGCATCGCCGGCAAGAGTGGAGTCATTGCCGTCCCTTCCGCGGCCATCGGAAGAAAGGATGGCAGCCCTGGCGTCTGGGTGGTCCAAAACGGCAGGGCGGCATGGCGTTTCTGCGAACTCGGTGCGATCGGAGGGAAATTCGTCGAGATTGTGGACGGGCTCAACGGGGGCGACGTCCTGATCACCAATCCCGAGAGCGCCTATTCCTTCATGCGGGTCAAGGAAGTGGCGAGGCAATTATGAATCTCGGATTCAAGGACATCCGACACAATCTCGGCCGCTTCCTGATGACTGCGGCCGGCGTCGCCTTCCTAGTGACCGCCTCAGTTGGCATGATTGGCCTTTACCGCGGCATCGTCGAGGATGCGCTGCTGATCATTGATCGCATCGGCGCCGACCTGTGGGTTGTGCAAGGCGGACGCTCCGGTCCGTTCTCGGAAAGCTCGGCGATATCGTCCGACATGGACCGCCGCGTGGAGGGCATTGCTGGCGTTGCCAACGTGCGGCGGTTCGTGCAGGTCAGCCAGCAATTCGCCTTTGGCGATCGGCAGTTGCGTGCCTCTATCACTGGACTCGACTATCCGAAGGACCGTGGCGAATGGGTACCGCTGACCGCCGGCCGACATCTGGCGAACGGCCATTTCGAGGCGATCGCCGACCCCAGCATCGGTCTCGGTCTCGGTGATCGCGTACGGCTCGGCCAGGATGACTATACGATCGTCGGTATGACGCGGGGAATGGTCGACATGGGCGGCGACGGCCTACTTTTCGTCACGGTGAATGATGCCATGGCAATCGCCCAGCGCAGGACGAGCGAAGAAGTGCTGCTTGCCCGAAACGCAAGGGGGCAAAGTGTGGAGGCGGCAAGCGGCAGTTCCGTTCAGCAGGACAGCAAGATCGCAGCAACGCTGGTGACGCTTAACCCAGCGGCGAACGAGAAAGCGGTACGCGCCGCGATCATGGTTTGGGGCGATGCGAATGTTCTCAGCAAGGCCGACCAGGAGAACCTCCTGCTCAACCAGCGCCTCTGGCGGCTGAGGGTGCAGATCCTAGCCTTCACAGCGGTGCTGCTTATCGTGATGGCAATCGTCATCTCGCTTATCATCTACATGCTGACCATGGAAAAGCGTCATCAGATCGCGATGCTGAAGCTGATCGGTGCACGCAACTCGGTCATTATCGGAATGATTGCCGAACAATCCTATTTGATCGGTGCCGGAGGCCTTTTGCTCGGGTTTGCGCTTTCCAAGCTCCTTTTTCCTTTTTTTCCGCGCAGGGTCGTCATGGACACCCTTGATCTCGGAATGCTTGCGCTCGCTATGGCCATCATCTGCGGCTTTGCCAGCTTGCTCGGCATTTCCCGCGCCCTCAAGGTCCGGGCGCAGGAGGTGCTGTCATGAGCAGTCCAGCAATCCTGAGCGTGCGGAACGCGTGCCGCTACTATTCGAGCGGCGAAACCGTGGTCCGTGCACTCGACGATGTTTCGTTGGACATTCGTCCGGGCGAAGTCGTCGGCATTCTCGGTCCGAGCGGTTCGGGCAAGAGCACACTGCTGTTGATCGCCGGGCTGCTGGAGCCTCCGACGGCCGGCGAGGTTTATTTCCGGGATCGGCTGGTCTCGCATCCGGACGCCGATCTGGACAGCCTCAGGGACTTCCGACGCAACAATATCGGCTTCGTCTTCCAGAAGGCCAATCTCATTCCCTTTCTGACCGCCGTCGAAAACGTGGCACTCGCGCTCGAGATTGACGATGTACCGTCGCGACCGGCGCGCCAATATGCCTCAAACCTGCTCGATAGTGTGGATCTTGCCCACCGCATCGACAATCTCCCGACACGGCTTTCCGGTGGCGAGCAGCAGCGCGTTGCGGTTGCCCGAGCACTTGCAAACGATCCATCGCTGATCCTTGCCGATGAACCCACCGCTGCGCTCGACAGCGTCCGGGGGCGCCAGGTGATTGCCCTGTTCCGGCAGATCGCTGACACGAGACAAGCCGGTGTTGCCGTCGTCACACACGATCCTCGGGTCCAGGATCTCTTCGACCGCACGATCGAACTCAGGGACGGCAAGATCGCCTCCGAGTACATAGCCAATGACGGCACGGCAACTGCCGGCTGATACAAATCTCTACAAAACTCAACAGCTGGGAAAGACGCCAGCCAAGTTCGAATTCAATCATACCTCATCCCTGTCGCGCACGCGACATCGCAAAGAAAAGAATGGAGATCATGATGTTGAGAAAGCTCTTGCTGGCAGTGGCGATATTGGCCGGTGCTTCGTCGGTCGCCACTGCGGCCACCGTTGCAGTGGCAACGGGAAATGTCAATTTGCGGGCAGGGCCTTCCACTGCTTATCCCGTTGTCGTCGTGGTTCCGGTCGGAGCCCGCATCACGACGCACGGCTGCCTTTCAGGCTACACTTGGTGCGACATTGCCTTCGGGACCTACCGCGGCTGGGTTTCGGCCAATTACATTCAGGTCGTCTATAAAGGAGGCCCGGTCGTGCTCACGCCCGCCATAGCGCCAGTTGTCGGCGTTACAGTCGTGGCCTTCAGCAAGGCCTACTGGGATGCCTATTACCCAGCGTATCCATGGTACGGCCGTTGGACGTCCTATTATCGTCCCTATCCCGCCTATCCTGTCGCGCCCCCGCCGCGCGTCACCTCCTATGATCGGTCGGTCAATTGTGCCGACGGAAGTTGCACGGCGACCCGTTCAGCGACAGGTGTTTATGGAGGCTCCACAAACCATACGCGCACATGCAGCGGCGGAGAATGCTCAGCTACGAGGGAGACAGTTGGTCCCTATGGAAACAGTGCATCACGGGTCCGAAACTGCAGCGCCAACACACAGTCCTGTAGCGTGACCAGAACAGGTCCTCGCGGCGGGACAGCAACAGGCACGCGTCAGTTTCAACGATAACAATAGGACTACGGCGCCGGACATGACCAGAATTTCCGCTGTTCAGGGCATCCTGTGGGGCTCGCCCGTCCTGTTTTCCCTCTTATTTACAGTGGAGGCCGCCTTCGGCGAGGAACCCGATGCTGTCCCGCTTCCTCTTGTCGAAGTCTGCCTTCTCCCTGATGAAATGAAGGGTAATACCTGTGCCGCCTTCTTCGTAGACAAGGATGGCTACGAGATCTGCCTCAAGGACGAGATGAGCGGAAAGATGCACTGCTCGAGCAGCTATCGATTGGACGATGGCAGCATGAGACTTGCTCCTGAACACAGGTCGGGGCCTTCCGTCAACGGCCTGCGCTCTACGCAATTCTGACCTAACCGGATGTCCGTGTGAGGTTTTGCCTGTTCTGTTGCGGGGCAGTTCTTCGTCATATTTCACAACAGCGCAATCAGGGTTCTCTCATGCTCCGATTTTCGTCTTCTATGATCCTGGCAATCGCTGTCACCGTCTTGGTCGGCTGCGGCGCCCGCGTCACCATGACAAGTGCCACGGGAGCCGAAAAAGGGAAAACTGAATTGATAGTTGTGGAGGCAAGGTCTTCAGTCGCAACGAATGACTTGTCGTATAGCGATGCAGCGAACGCCGCAGCTCAACTTCAGGACCTTGTTGTCGCTGAATTGAAAAAGCGCAGCATTCCGACCGTCAGCGTGTCGTCGATGGAGGGACAAAGGGGTTTTGGACGGGAAAGAACGGCTTTGCTCGCGCTCTCGATAACAAGAGCGGAGAGGGGCAATGCGACGAAGCGCCTTATCATCGGCTTTGGGTATGGGAAATCACAGCTTGAAGTCGACGCCAAGCTCCTGGCCTCTACGTTGGCTGAGCAGAAGGTCATTGCAGGTTTCAGGACGAATGCGGGGAGTGGCTATAAGCCAGGCATTGTCATGCCGCTCGGTATTGGAGCTGCGACGGGTGGTTATGTTCTCGCATCGGCCGGCGTCAATCTGGCAACCGGTCTCACAAAGACCCCCGATCGGGATCTGCAATCGACGGCAAAGGCCATCGCTAAAACAGTTGCTCAACAATTGCGATAACCAGCAATGCTTCCAAAGGAACTGGTCGCAGACGTGATATAAAGCGGTGCTTGATGCTGGCAATACCTGAATCTCCAGTCCAGGCCACCGTCTCAACTGCCACGATTTCGAGCCCCTCTGCACAGCGCCCACGCGATCTCGCGGTCTATGACCGGCCGTCGGGAACTAAGGTGAACTCGCCGATTTCTCGACCAGGACGTATTTGCCGCTCGATAGTTGCATTGTTCCGGTGAACTTACCGCCCTGCTAATCCGCGGCGCGATACGGCTGAACTTGCTTTCGATCGTTCTACTTACGGATAGCGCGTCTCTGTTCGATATGATGCTCGTGGTGCTGGTCCATCGCCTCCCGCACCTGCTACCCAAAACAGTTCTCCTTCCCAGTGCAAGCGCCAAGCCATGCCCAGACTGCGCGCTCAATCCTTGAACGCCTGTTTTCCTCTCTCGGTCCACAGATTACGCGCCTGTTCGCCCTGTTCGCCCTGTTCGCTTTGGAGCTTTTCGGCCATCCAAATCATCGCGCCGAAGATAATGGAGCGGTCATCGTTCGTCAGGTCCACGATGCCCGCCTTGACGACGAGGCCGCTAAGCTCGATCAGGTGCCGCGTTCTCTTTCGTCGCTCGACTTGCCATGTCCCCATGTCATTCCGCGCCCGTTGCACCTGATGGCGATTGCGCGCTGCCCGATTGCGTCGGATAGCTACCAGCGTCATGATCATTTGCCGCAGCAGATCGCCGCGATTTGTTCCGAAACCACGCCGCCCCGCGTCTGGCCCACGCCTCCCGCTTGGTTGCGTCCTTCGTCTCTGCGATGGCGACCAACGCGCCGGCCAGTTCGTCGGGCGTGAGGCTATCAGCCCCGGTGGCGATCAGCAGTTCGCCAAGTTGTTGCACCTTGCGCTGTTTCAGTTCCTTGGCCTTGTCTTCCAGCGCCCTCAGTTCCGCGTCGAAATCTCTCGGCTTGCGCATGTCCGTCTCCATCGGTTCCGTTTGTTGTCGATGCAGGCATGATAGTTGAGCCTCTTGCGAAACGCTTCTATGTTGGTGGGACGGTATGGCACGCGCCGGTCCCGCCCGAGATTTTTTCGAGGGAGGGCGCGCTTATACGTCGTGCCGATGTGCGCTTTTCCGTGCTGATGTTCAGATCGCTATGGCGATCTATCATCTTCACGTCAAGGTCATTGGCCGCAAGGCAGGCTCCAGCGCGGTGGCGTCCGCCGCCTACCGCTCGGCGTCACGGCTGCGCGACGATCGCATTGACCGCGTTCAGGACTTTTCCGCCAAACGCGGCGTCGTCCATTCCGAGGTCATGCTGCCGGAACACGCGCCGGAACAATGGGGCGACCGCGAACGGCTCTGGAACGATGTCGAAGCCTTCGAGGTTCGCAAGGATGCCCAGCTTGCCCGCGAGGTGGAGTTCGCCATTCCGCGTGAACTGTCACAGGCGCAGGGCATCGAGCACGGACTGGAACGCATAAAGCCCCACAGCAAGCACGGCGAGGCCCGCCAGCGTCGGGACGCTGCCGCTTGCCAGGACCCTGTCGTAGACCGGCAGCATGAACAGCGGCGAGGTCAGCGCGAGCGCGTTGACAACGCCGCTGATCAATGAAATTCCCAAAATCGTGGAAGTCAGAGGAAAGGACTTCAAAAGAGGACAGCCTCTCCACATGCGGAAGTTACCGGTTTTCTATGCCGCTTTCGGTCTTATTTTGGCTTGAACCATTGATCACGCGACAGTTCTACCCCGCCATCACAATCAAGCAAGGCGAAGAAACGCTTCACCCGCTTTCCGTCATTCACCAGATAAAACGGTACTGACCAAAGCGCGGCGGCATCGCTGTAACTTGCGCGCTGTAGTAAGATTTCCAGACTATCCGCTGCCAGAATACGTGACAGCGAGGGCCTCGCCGTATAGCTCTTTATCCGCTGTTCTAACTCCCCTTGCGATAGACTGCTGCATTGAGGTTCGGCAGCCGCAAGTTCAGCCGAAAGTGCTCCTTGTGCCGGAGCTGCGAATAACATTACGACGACAATTGCCCTCATTGCTTCACGCCCCGATATCGCTGTGCCACTCGACGGGGATGGAACCTTGAATGTCGATATAATAAGCGGAGCCGGGAAGCATCTCCATCACATTAGTAAATGTTTCCTCCCACCAGTCTCGATGTGTGCTCGGGTTGAAGTCGTAGATATCGTTATAGGCAGTTACATTGCCCTCAAAGTCCCAACTGCCGTCAGCATAGCGTGTGAGTCGCCTTCGAGTTTCAACGAAATGTTTCCGAGATACGCGCCGGAGATGAAGGACGAGTCGGCCGTGTCGTAGCCGAATTGCTCAACTGTAACGCTCTTGGTGCCGATAAAACTGGTGTCCGCAGCCAGCATTTCCAGAGGACGATAACCTTCGACAACAACATCGTTCGGAGTAAGGCTGAGGCCGACACCATGTATCGATACATTCATCTCCTCGCCATCACCAAAGAGATAATGAGACAGCGCGGCCATCGGTGTCGCATAGTTGCCATCGAAGGTATTGTCATATGAATCATAGGTTGTCGGCATGGTCTCAAGGGGCATGTCATTATCTGCCATTGCCTGGGGCAGATCTGCAATTGTCTCTCCAGCCTCCAATATGTGCTCATAGTAAGCGTAACCATACATGGTTTCCTTAAACGCAGAGAGATCATCAACAGCCAATTGATCCAGCAGGATGCCAAACATAACATAACCTTCAATGGACTGAAAAAGCTCAACTGCTCTATTCATCCAGTATATTTTGTAGGACTCGATCGCGAGATCAATCATATATTGCGTATGAGCCCAGTCATCGCCATAATCCTGCAAGGAAAATGAAGGAAATTGGGTATAATAACTGTTAGTTATGTCTGGATTTCGAATAATTATCGGCTCAAGAACTGTTTACATTGTGTCCTCACAAGGGTTGCTTATTCATGTAAGTCCAAGAAATACGCTTATAATTCCGTTGAAGTTCTGTTTTTTTCGCAAAACACCTAAGTATTTTTGAAAAATATTAATGTTAATCGAGATTAATTCAATTATACGCAATGAAATACGGGTATAAATAAAAAAACGCCGTGATGCTCGATCCGTGGGCCTAACAATGGGAAATTTAAGTTTCGCGATATTTTCGAACACATCATCCCCATTAAGATGAGTGGTAATCTCATAATTTCAGAAGCGCAAGGCTGGGTTGAATCCCGTCGTCTGTAATTTCTTTTTATCTAATGGCTGGTCGAAGCGCTGCAATTCAAAGGCTTACGGTCACTCTCCCCGAGAGGGTCGTCTTGCGGAGGCAAAGCGGCGCTACCTTCACTTTTGCGTTATAGACGGCCCGCGCGAGTGACCTCAGTCCTGATTCTCCTCCAAATTTGGTGAGATCCGCCGCAAGCTTGCCCGCGATCCATAGCCGGAATCCATCCTTGCCAACCGCAACCGCGAGCTTTGCATCGCATCCGAAGCAGGCCGTAGACTCGGCCTTGAATCTGCCTTCCATCACGGTATCGATCTTGGGTGCGGGGCTGGAATATCGAACCCCAGGTTTTTCCTTTTTACCGCCCTTTGCGCGCCACAGTACGACGACGGCTAAATACCTCTTGCAAAACAATAAATTCTTGTTCTGTCTGGATTAGGGGCGGCCACGAAGAACCAGCAGGAGGCAGCGCCGCCATGCTCATGCCAGACCGTATCATCCGCCTGAACACCGTGCTTTCCCGCACAGGCCTTTCCCGCTCCACGATCTACCGCAAGATCGCCGAGGGCACGTTTCCCGCGCAGATCAGGATCCGCGTCAACGGTGCGGGATGGCGGGAATCCGACATCAATCGCTGGGTCGCATACCCCGTCGCATGGCGGCCGGAGGGAGAGCGCAGCGATGGTCGATGACGGAAAGCTCAATAACGGAGAAGGTCCGGCGAATGACAACCGCCCGCCCGATGGACAGGAGAGCGGAGGCAAAGCCGATGCTTCCGAGCGGCTGGATGCGGTTGTGCTGTCTATCGCCCGACTGGTCGGCAGGCAGATGGCACGGGAGGATTTTGCAGCCCGTACTGCCGCCAACGATAACCGGGCCGCAAACGCTGACCGCCCGGAAAGCGCCGAGGATGACGAGGGATGACGGCAAGTGCCAATCAAGATTTGACATCTTATGGGATGTCTATAAATTATCTCCCATGAGGCTGGTTCTTGACACCAATGTAATCGTGTCCGCGTTCCGCAGCCGCAACGGCGCGAGCAACCTGCTTCTGCGTTTCGCAGACAAGGGCTTGGTGACGCCGCTTTGCTCGACGGCGCTGTTTCTGGAATATGAGGCGGTGCTGAGCCGGGAGGAAACCCGGCAGGCAACCGGCCATAGTCTTGAGGACGTCGCTTCGGTGATGAGCGCGCTTGCCGCCATTGCCGAAGGCGTCGATATTTCGTTTCGGACGCGGCCGATGCTCTCCGATGTCGCGGACGAAATGGTGCTGGAAGCCGCGTTGAACGGACAGGCCGAGGCCATCGTGACGCATAACGTCAGGGATTTCCGTCCGGCGCTCGGGCTGGGCGTGACTGTGATTACACCGGGAGAGATCGTCAGGAGATTGAACACATGACGCAGACCCAACGCTACAAATATCCGCTGCAACTGCCGCAGTCGCTCAAGGAAACGGCGGCACGTCTGGCGCAGGAGGACGGCGTATCGCTCAATCAGTGGATCATCTCTGCCGTTGCGCAGAAGATCGGGGCTGTGGAGACGGCCAGCGAATTCCTGAAAGCGCGTGCAGGTACGACGAAGCGCGGTGCGCTGACAGGCTTGCTGGACAAAGCACCGGATGTGCCGCCGCTGAAGGAAGACACCATTTGATGCAATGCATCGGACCTGAACGGGTGCGATGAAAACCTTTTTTGGCTTGCAGCGATTGGGCCGGAACGAAACCGCCCCCTCAAGGCCACGCCGCGTTCCGCGGTGGTGCTGCGCACCAGCCTTGACCGGGCAGTTTCCTCCCGGCGTGGGCTTCTGAAGCAGGAAAGGCGGGGCGTGCGCTGGCAGGCAGCGCCAGCCATGACGCTCCGGCGCAAATGTCGGCAGCCGCAGCCCATTGCTGAATGAAGGAGAAGCTTGAACATGACCCGCGCAGCCCTTTATGCCCGCTATTCGTCCGACAGCCAGAGCGAGGCGTCGATTGAGGACCAGTTCCGGCTTTGCCGGGAACATGCGGGCCGGGAACGGTGGGAGATCGTCGGTTCCTATGAGGACGCGGCGATATCCGGTTCCAGCACAATCCTCCGTTCCGGCATCCAGCGGCTTGTGCGGGACGCGCAGCGCGGCGAGTTTAAGATATTGCTGGCCGAGGCTCTGGACCGCATCAGCCGCGATCAGGCGGATGTGGCGACTCTCTACAAGCATCTGAAGTTCGCAGGCGTCACCATCGTCACCTTGGCCGAGGGAGAAATCTCCGAACTGCATGTCGGCCTGAAAGGCACGATGAATGCCTTGTTCCTGAAAGACCTTGCCATGAAGACCCATCGCGGTCTTCGGGGCAGGGTGGAGAAGGGCAAGGCAGGCGGTGGGCTTTGCTACGGCTATCGTGTCGTGAAGAAATTCGATGCCAACGGCGAACCTCTCCGGGGTGATCGCGAGATCATTCCCGAAGAAGCCACCATCATCCGCCGCATCTTCCGGGAATTTGCATCGGGCAAAAGCCCCAAGGCGATTGCCGTCGATCTGAACCGGGAAGGCGTTCCCGGCCCGCTTGGCCGCGCATGGGGCGATACCAGCATCCGCGGCCATGTCTCGCGTGGCACCGGCATCGTCAACAACGAGCTATATGCCGGCGTCCTTGTCTGGAACCGCTTGCGCTTCGTGAAAGACCCGTCCACCGGCAAGCGCGTGTCGCGCATCAATCCGGAAAGCCAGTGGATCAGGACGGAGGTTCCGCACCTACGCATCGTGGACGATGAACTGTGGAACGCCGCTCGCGCACGGCAGAAACAGATATCGGAAATCTTCGGCCCCAATCCCGCCAACACGCTAGAGGGGCGCATGAAGCGTGTGCATCTGGCGAACAGACCCGTTCATCTGCTTTCCGGTCTTCTCACCTGCGGGCGCTGCGGCGGCAAGGTCGGCATCATCACACCGAACCGTTATGCCTGCCTCAACCATCACCGGCGCGGCACCTGCGACAATGGCAGGTCGATCACCCGTGACAAGATCGAGGCCCGCGTGCTGACCGGCCTGAAAGAGCGGCTGGTGTCGTCGGAAGCGGTTGCAGAAGCCGTCCGCGCCTATGCGGAGGAAATGAACCGGCTGAACCGTGACCGGCGTGCACAGGCCGCCACGGACCAGAAGGTGCTTGCGAAGATCGAGAAGGCGATTGCGGGCATTATCGCGGCTATCGAGGACGGTATGTACCAGCCGAGCATGAAAGCGCGCATGGATGACCTTGAACGGCAGAAGGCGGAAATCGTCGCCCGCCTTGCGCAAGCGCCCGCGGACATGCCCGACATTCACCCGAACCTCGCCGACCTCTATCGCCGCCGCGTCGAGCGCCTGTCCGAAGTCCTCAGCGACCCGGACGGCGGCAGGCAGGCGGCGGAGGCGCTGCGTAGCCTCATCGGGGAAATTGTCCTTACCCCCGGAGCCAAGCGTGGCGAGGTTCATGCCACCCTATGCGGCGAGTTGTTCGGCATTCTCGACTTCGCCAAGGCCGAAGAAACCAGCAGGCCAGCAGGATTTATGCCAGCAGTTGAAGCCAGCCCCGCAACCACTGATACCGACACTCCCGTAGCCATTGCTGCGGGAGTTGTTGTTGTGCAATAGTTCCAACAGCTTGGCGCTCGATCCAATTCAGGATCGTGCTTAGTTCGCCGTACAACATCGCGTCAATATCGCCTCGCTGTGGGCCGGGACGAAGGACGATCTTTTCAATCAAGGTACGCAAAACCTACGCCGCTTCGGTCCGTTTCTCGGGGCGATTTGGCGCTTCCGTCAGGCGGGCGACCTTGCCGGCATAGATCGCAGATGCGCTGGGCGGCCAGTCAGGGACATCCCGCGGCACATCGTCAAGGAGACTAAATCGTCGGGCGGATTTTGTGAATCCGCCCGACGATTTAGAGCCGGAGATGGCTGCATCCTTGGAGGTCGCGACGATCTGCCACTGTTCTCGCTTTGCCTCTTCGCGCGGACGTAGCGCGCGACGCGGGTCATCGGACAGTTCCTTCCGGTCAGGCCGCCTTGTCGTGGAGGGAGGGGCGGATCAGCACCTCGGCCGAAATACCGAGCGTTGCGTGCAATTGCCGGATCATTTCAATCGACAGGCCGCGTCGCCGATTAAGGATTTCCGAGGTGCGGTTGCGGGTGCCGAAGATCGGCTCGAGATCCTTGCGGGTCAGTCCTTGCTGTTCCATCCGAAATTTGATCGCCTCGATCGGGTCAGGCGGGTCCATCGGATGATGCTTAGCTTCATAGACTTCGATGAGGGTTGCCAGAACATCAAGTCGGTCGCCTTCTCGCGTACCGCTTTTTGCACCCCAAAGCCGTTCCACTTCCGCGAGCGCCGCGTCGTAGTCCGCTTCCGTGCGAATGGGCTTCAGGTCAGTCGCCATGCGTCACCTCTGTCACGTCAATCTTGTCATATGCTCTGTGCGTACCGATCCATTTGATCCAGACGATGCTCTTCTCGAAATCGACCGCCACCACGAGCCGGTAGTCATTTCCCTTTATGTTGAACACAATCCGCTCGGCGCTGACGATGCTCGCCGTGGCATACAGCCTCCTCACGTCGGCGGAACTCGCCCAGCTCGCCTTGCTGACTTCATCGAACCAGGCATCGAGCGCAGACTTGACGGCGGGCTGATCTTTCTGCCCTGCAAGGCTGTCAACGAATACCCGCAGGGTGCGCCGAGCGATAATCCTCATGAACTGACCTTTTATCATGATCCCGATACGGGATCAATGATGATGTGAAAAAATCCCAATCTCAATCGGACAAGAAATACCTGCGGTGGGAAATGCAGGCTATCGTGAACCAGGAAGATGCTGCGCCCGCATTGCAATATTTTGCGGCAGTTGTTCATCAGAGAATGTATTGTCGCATGTGTGGTGCAGCCCCGGATACATTCGAAGGGGGAAACCCTGAAATTGCCTATCACGTCATCCGCAACTCCCAGAATATCGCCAAGCACTATTGGTCCGCGGACCTCAGTCTGACCCAGTCTGGGCCTACAATTTTCAGACCCGCAAAGCCGAACGGGTCGAAGTGTTTGACGGCGAGATCGGCTTTGTCCAAAAGCACAACTTCGACAAGAAGTTTACGCCCCGGCTGAAACGCTTCCAAGTCAAGTTTGAAAGGAAGGATCACCTTGCCGTCGGCTATGGCAGCGAACTCTCCGCAAACGGCAGGTTCGAGAGTGTCGAAGACAATCTGGAGCTGGCGTACGCGATTTCCGTCCACAAAGCGCAGGGCTGCGAGTTTAACCATTCCTATGTGGTGGTGCCTCGTTCGAAGGGCCGATCGCCGTCCTCCGAGCTCCTCTATATGGCGCTCACGCGCGCTCGGCAGCCCTGCACCTTGCTTGTGCAGGGCGATGTCTCGACGCTTTTGTCGGCGCGGCGGCCGGAGAATGCTCAGACCGGGCTGATTTGCGTCAGTGCACTAGTATTGGGAGCACTGGGGGATGACGTCTTCAGATTCTTACCAAGAGCACCGGGCGAGAAAGATCGCATGGTATGACAAGCACTTTCCGGGCCGCATGATCGAGACCTTCGAAGGGCCGCAGCTTAGCCAGGACGCCGCAGGCAACATCGCCAAGCACTTCGCCGCATGAACACCGCACGGTTCCCCTACTGAACTTTGCAAGAAAATCTTTGCGCGCGCGGTCCCTGGGGAGCACAACTGCCGCCTGGTTAGGCGTCTGAGTGATCGCGTTCCGACAGCAGTGCCAGCAGAGCGGGATTGATGTAGAGGTTCTCGCGCCCGACCTTTACTTCTTCCAGCAACCCTTCGGAAACCATCGCCTTGAGGTAGACTGCCGCTGTCTGTCGTTTGGCGACACCAGAGCCCACGAGATCGCCGATCCGGCAATAGGGGTTGACGAAGATCAGTTCGGCCAGTTCACGGGAATAGACCTTGGGCAGGTTCTGACGCATCCGCGCGGCGGTCTGTTCCAGCAGGTCGCGGATCGCGTGGATCCGCGCTGTCGTCCATCGGGCCGTCGCCCTGACGGCCTCCAGCATGAACAGCAGCCATTGCTCCCAGGCCCCCTGCGTGGTGACCTCCAGCAGATACCTGTAGTAGACCGCCTTGTTCTGGATGATGTGCCGGCTGAGATACAGCACCGGGATGTCCAGCACCCCCTTGTCCACCAGATAGAGCAGGTTCAGCACTCTTCCCGTGCGGCCATTGCCGTCGATGAAGGGATGGATAGCCTCGAACTGATAATGCATTATCGCGAGTCGGATCAGCGGGTCGGTATCCTCTGCCTCGTGGATATAACGTTCCCAGTTCGCAAGCTTGGCGCGCAGCAGGTCTTCACCTTCAGGCGGGGTGTAGATCACGGCCCCGGTGGCATCGTTCATCAACGCGGTGCCGGGCGTGTTGCGGATGTCGAGTTCGACACCCTTGATGGTTCTGCAGACCTCGACGGCGATGGTCGTCGAAAGTGGGCGCTGCTGCAGCATTCCGAAACCACGGTTCAAGGCGGTGCGATAGCGCAGCGCCTCCCTGGTCGCCGGGTCCGCCTGACCGCCCGTATCATTGGCGAAGCGGAATAATCGGTCGGTGGTGGTGACGATGTTCTCGATCTCGGAACTCGCTTGGGCTTCGAGCAGCGGGATGGAGTTGATCAGCACCGCCTGGTTGGGGATGATCCGCCCGGAGACCCGCAGCTCCCCGCCAGAGCGGCCCGTGCCTCGATGCAGGCCTTCAGCACGGGTTTGGTCTCTATGTCCTGTGCCGGCGGCAGGGCAGGGAGGTCGTTGAACGGGCGGTCCGGACGAAAGGTCATGTCGATCACCTACTTTCTGATCGACATGCGGGAATGACCTGTCGACGTCATCGACAGGTCGGGATTACGTGTCGATTTTTGTAAAATTTATCGACATGTTATCTGCTGCGCAAGTGGCACGGCATCGAGCCGCAGGGGAATCGCATTTAGAAAAAAATATGGCGGCTTGAATTGAGATGGATTCTTTAGGGAGCTCTGCTTTGGAGCTTTTTATGGTTTCGCTCATTACGATACTTCACGGGATCACTGATCCTCGGACGGGCAATGCACGGCGTCACGATCTTCTGGAGATATTGACGATAGCGCTTGTAGCGTCGATTTGCGGCTGTGACAGCTGCGTTGATTTCGCCGATTTTGCCGAGGATCGGGAGGCTTTGTTTCGGGAATTTCTGATCCTGGAGAATGGTCTTCCGAGCCATGACACGTTTTCGCGGCTGTTCCGGTTGCTTGACCCATCATCCCTATCGTCGGCGTTCGGGCGCTTTCTGGAGGCGTTGGGAGCGGATGGTGCGGGTATCATCGCCATTGACGGCAAGACGTTGCGCCGCTCTTTCGATCGGGCGGCGGCCAAGAGCCCGCTTCATGTCGTGACAGCCTTCGCTGCCGAGGCGCAACTGGTCCTGGGGCAGGCGGCGTTCGGGGTGGGCGAAAACGCGATCATCGCCGCACGGGCGTTGCTGGAGATGATCGACGTCCGGGGAGCGTTGATCACGGCCGATGCCGTCCATTGCAATCGCGACACCGGCCAGACGGTGCTCGATCGCGGTGCCGACTATCTGTTTTCGCTGAAGAACAACAGGCCGACGACCTTGCGAGACGTCGGGGACTACTTTGCCGACCCCGACGCGGATATCGCCGAAACCCTGACCACGACGTATGCCGATCACGGGCGCATCGAAGTTCGCCGGCACTTGTGTCGTGCATGCGGTGGACTGGCTGTTGGCAGGCAAGGCCGATTGCGATCGTCCCGCCATGCCCGGGCTGTCGACCATCGCAAGAGTCGAGGCCGAGGCCATCGGTCTGGAGGGGCGGGTCGAGTGGTTTTATACTGACGGCTACGGCAGCGCCGCTTGCCTCGAATACAGACCGATCAACGCTCCTTTCAGTCCACGCGTGATGGGCAGGATGCCTTCGAATTAGAAGTTCGCTCTAGCCTCGCCACGGCCTTCGTACCGGTTCGTCCGAAAGTCGGTCGATAGCCTAGGCCCGCGGCCGACGTCAGCACGAGGGGACGACGACCAATCTTGTCACTAAGATGCCCAACGACCGGATTTGCAACTGCGCTATGAGCAGCAGTCGATTTTTGCCTCCGGTCTTCACGCGGGTCAGAGGTGTGCGGATCGAGGGCCAAGGACCGAATTGAACCATCCATTCACGCGCAAAGTGGGTGCCATCGGCTCGACCGCGATCAAAAATGCGCAGATCGGGTTGGAACGGGTCTTGTAGTCGACGTGACGTGATATACGTGATATGGATACGTAACTAAACTATCTCATGTGCAGATCATGACCGAAGCGCTCATTTCCCAATTCCTGATGATCGACGGGGTTGTCCCATCACCAGGTGATCGAAAAGTGCCTCGCACCAGGCGGGCGCTCAGGACTGCGCCTATACGCGGGCCGGACGATCAGACGCTCCACGATGCCTTGGTCAGGGCGTTCCGGCAAAGCGTAGAGCAAGCTGTGCCTTCGGGCCTTCCGAGGGAGGGAGCGGCTGGGATCGAGTTCGACAAGCTGGCTGACGCCTTTGCGGATTTCGTGAGCGGCAGGTCCGTGCTCTTGCAGCTCAAGCCGGATCTGGCCGAAGGCGAGCGGAGCGCCGTCAGAAACTTCCTCGAGACGCTGGTGCGCGTGTCGGAGAACCTGGACGAAAGCCGGTTCGAGGCGACGATCAGCAAGCTTGCCGATCTCATGCTGCCCGATGATTTGTCCGTAGCGAGGGGAGCGCTCGCGGCGGACAATCTGGAACTGCGTGACAGGTTCATTTCGGAAGTCCCGCAACTGACAAGCGCGGAGATCGGCGCCAAGGCAGGCTTGCAGACGAAGAACCCCTATGCGACTGCCGCCCGGTGGAAAAAGAATGGCGAGATCTTCTCCGTCCTTCATCGCGGCACCGAATATTATCCAGCCTTCCAGTTCCGCGACGGCCGACCGCATCCGGCGATCAAGAAGGTGCTGAAGGCGCTGCCCGCGCACCTGTCTGGATGGCAGAAGGCGTTCTGGTTCGTGTCGACCAATGGCTGGCTGGGCGACAAGGCGCCGGTCGACGTGCTCGATAACGCCAAGGCCGTAACCGAAGCGGCCGAGCATGAAAGGCAAGAGGTGGTCGGGTGACATCCCCGCTGCCTCTACCGCCCGATCCGTTTCCAACCGTCAACGCCCAAACGCTCTCAGCCGGAACCGTCCTCCATCGCAATCATTTGTCCGCCTTCCGCTCCGCGCAGTTCAATCCCTGCAAGGGACAGCCGACCCGCTTCGCTCCCTTCCTGGACGCGGCTGGCGGCTGTGTCGCAACGCTTTACGCCGCCACCAGCCGACAAGCGGCCGCTTTCGAAACGATCTTCCACGACATCGATCCTGCCGCGAGGTTCAAGACCGTCCGCTTGAATAATGTGGAAGCCAGGACCGCCAGCACGATATCGCCGAAGCGTGATTTACCCCTTGCTGCGCTTTTTGCCCCCGACCTGAAACTCTGGGGGATCGACCGGGGCCAGATCATCGACACGCCCAAATCGAGCTACGCCCGAACCGTCCTTTGGGCAAAGGCGATCCATAAGGCGCGTCCGGATCTCGACGGGATGATCTGGACCTCCAGGCAGTGCGATCCGGAACGATGTCTCGTTCTGTTCGAAGATCGCATTGGCGAGGATGATTTCGAGGTGATCGAGGAGATCGACGTCGGAAAGGACGATGACTTTCTGCTCGAAATGCGCCGCTTCGGGCAGCGCGCCGGCATCACCATCATCGCATAGCTCCAGATCGGACTGATCGCAGTGCCGCGCTCGGCGAACAGGTCCTCGACGTCGCGCAGGTTCAGCGGAGACCGACAAGAGAGCCTACGGCCTGGGCGATAATTTCGTCTGGAAAACGATGGCGTCGGTAACGAGTGGGTGCTCTTCGATCATGTCATCGAATAGCACTTGGCACAGCAAAATCCGTCAAGGCGACGCCGCCCTTGCGCGGCACTGTCTAGGGCATGGCCTGGGCGCTGAAACCAACGTCCTCGCAAGCTTGCAGTTGTCGATTGACAGGAAGCCTGAGATTCGTTCCATTTGTTGTGGGAGAGTGGAGAAGGCAATAGGGAGGAGATAGGCATGAGAACGCTGCTATCTGCAACGGCTTCAGCGCTTTTATTGATGGTGCAACTCGCATACGGGGCGTCCGACCAATCGGCCGGTGCGACGTGCAAAGCCGCAAGAGCCCTCGAGTTGCCGGGGTTTGACGTGAAAGTTGCCGGCACAGACTACGTCAGCGGCAAGGGACCGTCCTATTGTTTGGTGAACGGCTCCTTTGAGCATCGAACGGGAGCCGACGGAAAACCGTACGCTATCGGTTTTTCGATCGCCTTGCCGGATGATTGGTCAGGGCGGTTCCTCGTTCAAGGAGGAGGGGGACTAAACGGTGTGGTGAAGCCGCCCATCGGGGATGTCGCGGCCGGGGCGAACACCGCACTTGCTCGGGGCTTTGCCGTTATTTCGCATGACAGCGGCCATCGAGGAGAGGTGTGGGATGGCTCGTTCAAGGCTGACCAGATTGCGACGCTGAACTTTGCCGGATGGTCGGTCGAAAAGGTTACCGTTCTGGGAAAGGCGATTGTTTCAAACTACTACGGGACAAGCGCGCACCATTCTTATTTTGCCGGCTGCTCAACGGGCGGGAGAGAGGCGATGACCTCCGCGCAGCGCTTCCCCTTGCTGTTTGACGGTATCATTGCCGGGGCCCCCGCCATACGCACCGGACGTTCGAATATGTCCTTGGCCCAAAAGAATGTGGCGATGAACCGGATTTCGCCAGTAGGAACGGATGGGGTGCCTGATCGTTCTGCCGCCTTCAGCGATGCTGATCGGAAGCTCGTTCTAAGCGGAATTTTAAATGCCTGCGATAAGCTGGATGGGATCGAAGACGGCATGATCGCAAATGCCTCTGCCTGCAAATTCGATCCTTCGAGCCTGATATGCGCAAGCGGTACATCAAAGGATTGCCTGAGACCCGAACAGGCCAAGGTCGTTGCCGAGATTTTTTCTCCGACCCTCGACGCGTCAGGGCGAACGGCCTATCCCGCATTTCCCTACGATAGCGGGATTATGAGCACGACTGACGCCATTCCCGGCCTCATGCGCTTCGACGACAAGCGCAACCGCCAATTCGCCAATCATGCCCTCACATTTGATGTCGACGACGCTATTGAGAAGGTGGATGTCGACGATCCGCAGCAACGGCTGATCAATGTAGACCAATGGACCGATCTCAGTTCCTTTGCCTCAAAGGGGAGTAAAATCATCTTCTTCCATGGGATGAGCGATCCATGGTTTTCCGCCAATGACACCATCGACTTCTTCAATCGAATGAAAAAGGCAACGAAGACCAACATACCTGCCGATGATTGGGCAAGGCTCTATCTGGTTCCAGGCATGTCGCATTGCCGGGGAGGTCCAGGCGGGCTCGAAAAGTTCGACATGCTGACGAAACTCGTTGATTGGGTGGAAAATGGAAAGGCTCCACAAAGCGTGGACGCAGGAGGAGCCGCACCTGCCGATCGAACAAGGCCGCTTTGCCCATATCCTTCATATGCGCATTACAAAGGCGAGGGCGACGCGAACAATGCAGCGAGCTTCGAATGCCGCCGATGAGCTGAGGCGCCGCATATGAGTTTGCCACCTTCCGACTAATGCCGTTTATCGCCCCGCGCACGATAACTGCAGCTTCCTGCACCCCCAGCATAGGGGGGGCCTCCCGCCATGCCGCCTGAATGGATATTTACAGTTGCCAAATTGAGTGAAAAGGAGTTGGCTGGAGCCCAGCTCTGTATCGATGATCGTTTTCGCTTCGATGACAGGGCGCTTAAACTCTGCCTGGTCACGCGTCTCAGGGTGCCGACCGAGTGACCGAGACTCGACGAATTTTGAAAGCAACCCTCAATCGGTTCCACTACATGGAGGAGGTCATCTTCGCCGGCGGTGGTCACTGTCGCCTTTCCAGTCATATTTGCCCCTGCGCCCCAGAAAATTGTTAATCGCCTTACCTCTCATAATCCTGTGAAGGAAGGCATTATACGATCATGAACGAGACGATAAACCTGACGGCGGGTGATGCCGAGATATGCAGCGATCGCATCGGCACCCATCAATAAGTCGTCTTGTAGACCTTCGGTTCCGTCAAGGTTATCGAGCATTATAGGGAGGCGCGTTCGGTATAGGGATGGCAGAGGCCATATGGCTGTCATGATTGGCCGGGGGCCGAGTGATGTGGGTTAGCTCTTAGATGGTTGTTGTTGTCTGCCCTCTAGTGCCTCCGGATAGTTGAGCCTGAGACTGAGGGTTGGAGCAAAGCTCTGAGGGGGCGCAGGGGTCGCGGCAGATGACGGCAAGGCGCACTGCCTGTTCGCAGTGAGCGGCGTCGCTAGACATGAACTTTCCTTTCTTGAGAGTTCAGCAGCTCCCCGCCGGAACCGGTGAAGAAAATGCGTTATTACCATTCTTGCGAATATGGTGATGGAAATCCTGATCTGGATGCGAATATCGGCCTGGGCGACCGGGAACTTCCGTTCCGGACGGTGGAACGAGACAGGGACGATCAAACTCCGGTTCGGATCGACTTTCGAAAGAGAGGCAGCCTGGAGGCTCGCGATCCGTCCCCATTGCTGAGGCGAGGGCGATCACCCTCATCCCTGCACCTCGTCTGTCATCGAAGAATGGAAGTCATCGAGACATGCTCATTGGGTCACCTGGACTGCGGCACTTCTGCGTGACACCGCTTGAGGATAAGCGAAAGGATGCCGCCGGCGCGCAAGATCTCAATTTCGGCATTTGTTTCAATCGCCGCGGATGTGTTGAACGTCATCGATGGCTCGTTGGCTCTTTTGACCGTGACCGGTATCTCGCAGCGTGGGGAGACCATGTCGATATCGGCGTGGATTGCCAGGAGATCGTTCGCACGAAGTTCGAGCGTCTGCGGCTTCACATTGGGTGGAAAACGCAGCGGCAGGATGCCCATGCCGATCAGGTTCGAGCGGTGTATGCGCTCGAAGCTTGATGCAAGGACGGCCCGCACGCCAAGAAGTGCCACGCCCTTGGCCGCCCAGTCGCGGGACGAGCCCATCCCGTATCGCTCTCCCGCCACAAGCACGACGGACTTTCCCTCAGCCTTGTAGCGCTGCGCCGCATCCCATAGCGGGAGGACCTTCTCCGACCCGGCATAAACAGTGGAGCCTGGCGCAATGCCTGTTGCCAGAAGGTTACCCACTGTCTTGTTGGTGAAGAGGCCGCGAACCATGACTTCCCAGTTTCCGCGGCGAGATGAAAAGACGTTGAGGTTCTTCGGGTCTTCGCCGCGTTCGATGAGATGCCGCCCTGCCGCGCCGTTTGCCGGGATGGCACCGGCTGGAGAAATATGATCAGTGGTGATGTCGTCGCCGAGAACGAGGATCGGATGCGCTTCATAGGTGCCGAGCCGTATTCCTTCGCCGAAGCTTGCGAATGGAGGGCGCCGGATATAGGTGGAGCCTTCATCCCAAGGAAACAGTGTCGTTCCAGGTGCGGGAAGCTCTTTCCAGGTCCTGCTCGCCTCAGCGGCATCATAGGCGAGCGAAAAATCATTCGCGTCAGACGCGGCCAAAAGAGTTGCGTCGATTTCGCAAGCATCTGGCCAGAGCATCGACAGCGTGACCGCCGTTCCATCGGCGGAAGTGCCGATCGGATCCCGCAGAATGTCGAGCGCGACGGTTCCGGCGAGCGCGAAGGCGACGACCATAGGCGGCGGGGCGAGGAAGGCGGCCTCCAACTGCGGATGCACCCGGCCTGGAAAGTTCCGGTTCCCGGACAGAACCGCCACCGGCAGTATGCCGCGTTCGGTCATGGCCTCGGCAATAGGCTCGGTCAGAGATCCAGAGTTGCCGATACAGGATGTGCAGCCATATCCAACGATGCCGAAGCCAAGGGCTTCTAAGTCTTCCAACAGGCCGGCGCGGGCGAGATACCGCTCGGCGGTCGGGGATCCGGGCGCAAGGGACGTCTTCACCCAAGGCGCTGGCCGGAGCCCCCAGGCGCGTGCCTTGCGGGCGAGGAGACCTGCCGCCACGAGAAGCCGCGGATCGGAGGTGTTCGTGCAGCTGGTGATCGCAGCGATTGCAACGGCGCCGTCATTGGGTGCGCCCTGTTTGGTTGATTTGTCGCAACGCTTCTTCATTCCGCGAATGGCCAAACGCGTCTCGCTGACCGCGATCCTGTCCTGGGGGCGGCGTGGGCCTGCAAGGCTCGGCTCGACACTGCCGAGGTCCAGAGCGAGCGTCGAGGTGTAGCAAGGATCGGTGGAGGGATCGAACCAAAGACCAGCCCGTTTCGCATAACGTTCGACAAACCGTGCGTGACCCTCACCGCGGCCAGTTCTCAGCAGGTAGTCGATCGATTGGCGATCGATCGGAAAATAGCCGCTGTTGGCCCCGAATTCAGGCGCCATGTTGGCGACGACGGCTCGATCGCCGGCTGTCAGGTTGGAGACGCCGGGGCCATGGAACTCCACGAACTTGTCCTGAAGGTCGATCTGGCGCAAGAGATGCGTGACGAGGAGCGCCAGATCGGTGGCAAGAACACCTTTCTTCAACGCACCCGTCAGGCGGACGCCGACAACATCAGGCACCCGCAACGTGACCGGCATCCCAAAAAAGACGCTTTCGGCCTCAAGCCCACCCACACCCCAGGCTAACACTCCGATCCCGTTGATCATCGGCGTATGGCTGTCGGTGCCAATGAGCGTGTCGGGAATGGCCCAGAGCCGACCGCCTTGCCGTTGTGATGTCGCGATCGTGGCAAGGCGTTCGAGATTGAGCGTATGCATGATCCCGGTCCCAGGGGGATGGACCCGGAAGCCGGTGAGCGTATTCGTTCCCCATTTCATGAAGCTGTAGCGCTCGGCATTGCGCTCGTATTCGCGCTTCATGTTGTGTTCGAGGGCGGAAGGTTCGCCAAAAGCGTCGACCGCGACCGAATGATCGGTAGACACGTCGACCGGCACGACCGGATTGAGCCGTGCCGGATCACCGCCTGCTTCCGCCAGGCAGGAGCGCATGCCGGCAATGTCGACCAGGGCCGGGCCACAGGTCGTGTCGTGCATCAGGACGCGGTTTGGCAGAAACGGGATCTCGGCATCGCTGGTGCCCGTCTTTAGCCAACCAATCATGGCTGCCTTGGCCCGTGCAGCGTCGCCTCCGGCCGTCCTCAGCACGTTCTCCAGCAAGATTCTATGGATATAGGGCATGCGCACAAGCGCCTCGCCGACGACCGCCGGCACGTCGATGGAGTCAAAATTTACGCCGTCAATTTCGATGTTCGCGTGCATGCCTTCGGTGAGCCTCTCGCCGTTTTCCGCGCTACAGCGTCTTCAACCCGGCGGCAATCGCCGAGAACACGGTGGCGATTTCCGCTTCTGAAATAACCAAAGGGGGAGACAGCACGATCGTGTTCGCAACGGGGCGTACCAGGACGCCGCGCTCAAAGCAGAAGTCATATACCTTCTTGGCCATCGCCTTGCCGCTTGCGACCTCCTCACCGAGCTCGATGCCTGCAAGCAGGCCAATATTGCGGATGTCGACCACTGCGGGCACGGCTTTAAGCGCATGCGCGTGCTCCTCCCAGACCGGTTCAATCAACGTTGCGTGCTCGAACAGGCCTTCATTGACGTAGACATCGAGCGCTGCAATTGCCGCCGCCGAAGCCAGCGGATGACCGGAATAGGTATAACCGTGGGAAAATTCCACGGTCCCTTGCGGCGCGGTTTCCATGAGCTTTTGGCAGATCTCGTTTGAACTGATGACCCCGCCCATGGGAACCGCTCCGTTCGTCATGCCCTTGGCGATGGCGATAAGGTCGGGTGTGATGGCGAAACGATCAGCCGCGAATGGCCGCCCCAGCCGGCCGAAACCAGTGACGACCTCATCGAAAATCAGCAAAATACCGTAACGCGTGCAGATTTCCCTCAGCCGTTCGAGATAGCCGAGCGGCGGGACCAGAACCCCGGTCGAGCCGGCGACCGGTTCGACAATGACCGCCGCGACCGTCGACGGATCGTAGGTCTGCAACATCTGTTCGAGCGTGTCGGCGATCTCCGCGCCGTGGCTCGGCTGACCGCGGCTGAAGGCATTGCGGGCAAGGTCGTGTGTATGTGGCATGTGGGCGGCTCCCGGCAGGAGCATGCCGAACTGTTTCTTGTGCGCTCCCATGCCGGCCGCGGAAAGCCCCCCGAAACCGACACCGTGATAGCCACGCTGACGGCCGATGATCCGCTGCCTTTGTCCCTCGCCGCGCGCATAGTGGTAGGCAAGTGCAAGCTTGAGCGCGGTATCGGTCGCTTCCGACCCGGAATTGGTGAAGAAGACGTGGTCGAGCCCCTCGGGCGCCACGGATGTCAGCCGACTGGCATATTCGAAAGCGAGCGGATGGCCGAGGCCGAAGGAGGACGCGAAATCAAGCTGTGCTGCCTGTTTTTGAATAGCCTCGACGATCTTCGGGTGTCCATGCCCGGCATTAACGCACCAAAGGCCGGCGATCGCATCCAGCACCCGGTGGCCGTTGTTCATCTGGTAATACATGCCAGACGCGCCGGTGACGATCTGAGGCTTCTGCTTGAAATCCCGGTTCGCCGTGAACGGCATCCAAAAGGCTTCGAGCGAATTGGCATTCAGCTGCTGCATGGGCATGGCTTTCATTCTCGGATCAGGTGACGTCGGTCTTCTGGCGAGCTTTTGCGATCGCGGCCCCGAAAACGTGGGGCCAGCGATCCTTGACAAAATACCGCCCGAGGCGCGCATCGGCGTCGCAGGCGAGCTTGTCGCCGCTCGCAGGGATCTGTTTCGTCATTGCCCAGCATCCGGTGTGTCAGGCACAGGCCGGATAGGCGGCATGACCTCATCGGGAATGGGATTAACGAAGGGATTGCCGTCGAGGCGGTCTTTGTGGTCGGCCTTGGCCGCTTCGATGAGCGCGGGATTGCACACGAGCTCGATCGCCGTGGCAGCCATGATTTTTGCCGCATGCGCCATGCCCTTGTGGGCTGCGGGCAGCTTGCCCTGCGCGACGAGTTGCCAGGAATGGCCGGGGGTGCCGATCGCGTAGGTCGCGCCGCGCATCTGCACGGTTGGGACCACCCAACTGACGCTGCCGACATCGGTCGACCCGACCATCGATCCGTCGCCCGCATAAAGCGGCACGATCAGATCGCAAAGCGGTTCGTCCTTGCCGGGTTTGAGGTCGAAGCGAGCATAAGACGAGGCGATATCGTCCGGCGTGAATGTCGCCTGGAACGTACGCGCGGTTGCCTTGTCGGTTTCGTCGAAAACGACAGGTCCCAGGCGCTCCAGCTGAGTATGCATGCATTTTTCCAGAGGCTCGTTGCCAATCAGGTTGGCGTCCCCCGATATGATCTCCTGTCGCATGGTCGTTTCGGTCATCCATGCCGCCCCCTCGGCCACGCGCTTGACGCGCGCTACAAGCGAAAGAAGTTCTGGCAACGTCCTTGCTCTGACGAGATACCGCACCGTCGCGTTGGCCTGCACAACGTTCGGCGCAGATCCGCCGGTATCGATGATCGCGTAATGGATACGAGCGCTTGTGGGCATGTGCTCACGCAGAAAATTAACCCCGACATTCATCAGTTCGACCGCGTCGAGCGCGCTGCGCCCGAGATGCGGCGTCGCGGCGGCGTGCGAAGCCCGGCCGGAGAAGTGGAAGTTCATTTCGCTGCAGGCAAGCGAGATCGGATTGTTGACGCCGCTGAAGGCGGCCGGGTGCCAGGAAATGGCGATATCGACATCGTCGAATACACCGGCGCGCACCATGAAGCCCTTTGACGACCCGCCTTCCTCCGCCGGGCAGCCGTAATAGCGGACACGTCCCTTCAGACCGTTGGCGGCGAGATAGTCCTTCACGGCGGCGGCCGCGAGCATCGAACCGGCGCCGAGAAGATTGTGGCCGCAGCCGTGCCCGTGCCCGCCGCTCACGAGTGGCCGCTTTTCGGCAATGCCCGCCTCTTGGCTGAGACCGGGCAGCGCGTCGTATTCGCCGAGAATGGCGATGACTGGGCCGCCTTCGCCAGCCTCTCCCATGACGGCAGTCGGAATGCCCGCGACATTGAGCTCGATCCTGAACCCTTCCGCCTCCAGAAGTCGCCGATGTTCGCGACAGGAGCGGAACTCCTCGTAGTTGATCTCCGGCGTTTCCCAGACGCGGTCGCTGAGTTCAAAAAAGGCGGGGCTCTTTTCGTCGACAATCGTCCAGATGGATTGGGAATTTCGCATTTCGTCCTCGTTGCCTGATCAGTTCATGCCGCTTAGAACCGGCGTCAGCCTCTCCAGCGCCCAGTCGACCTGCTCGCGCTCGATGACCAGCGGCGGCGCAAGACGGATGGTGTGGTCGTGGGTCTCCTTGGCAAGGATGCCCGACCGGCGGAGCGCCTCGCAGTAACGGCGGGCGCCGCCAGCTTGCGGATGAAGCTCGACGGCGAGCATCAGGCCGCGCCCGCGCACGTCCCGGATGACGTTGCTGCGGATGTCCTTCAGCCCTTGGAGGAAATAGTCGCCCTGAACGGCGGCGTTCTCGATCATGCCTTCCTCGGTGAGCACCTTCAATGCCGCCCGAGCGACCGCACAGGCCAGCGGGTTGCCGCCGAAGGTCGAGCCGTGCTGGCCCGGTTTCAAGGTGCCCAGTACCTCATTGTTGGAAAGCACGGCGGAGACCGGGTAAAAGCCACCTGACAAGGCCTTGCCGACGAGTGTCACGTCCGCCTCGATTGCTTCGTGCTCCTCGGCAAGCAGCTTGCCGGTGCGCCCGAGGCCGGTCTGGATCTCGTCGAGGATCAGCATGACGTTGTTGGCCGTGCAGACCTCGCGGACCTTCGTGAAGTAACCGGCGGGCGGGATCAGCACACCGGCCTCGCCCTGGATCGGTTCGACCAGGAAGGCGATCGTATTTGCGTTGATCACCTGTTCGAACGCCTCGATATCTCCGAACGGCACGACCCGGAAACCGGGCAGGAACGGGCCGAAGCTCTTGCGCGCCGTCTCGTCCGTGCTGAAGCTGATGATGCCGAGCGTCCGGCCGTGGAAATTGTTGGCGCAGACGACGATCTCCGCCTGGTCCTCCGCGATGCCCTTGACCTCGTATCCCCACTTGCGCACCGATTTGATGGCGGTCTCGACCGCCTCCGCGCCGCTGTTCATCGGCAGCACCCGATGCGACTTCGTCAGCGCGGCGAGTTCCTCGTAAAACAGCGCAAGCTGATCGTTGCGAAAGGCGCGGGAGGTCAGCGTCAGCTTGCCAGCCTGCTCGATCATGGCGGCCAGTATCTTCGGATGGCAATGGCCCTGGTTGACGGCGGAATAGGCCGACAGGCAGTCGAGATAGCGGTTTCCGTCGGTATCCCAGACATGGACGCCGGCGCCGCGCGACAGGACCACGTCGAGCGGCTTGTAGTTGTTGGCACCAAACCGGGCTTCGATAGCGATCAAGTCTTCCGTTAACATGATGGATTTCTCCTGCCTCGGGGAGGCCACTGCTCACCGATTTCTCGTCTCGTCAGGCCGCGATCTTAAGGGTCGGCGTCGCCTCGAGCAGGGCTTGCGTATAGGGATGTTGCGGGTGATCCAGGATCCGGTCGACACTGCCTTCCTCGACGATCAGGCCCTGCTGCATGACGACGATCCGATCGGCCACGCGGGAGACGGCGCCAAGATCGTGCGAAATGAACAGGCAGGCGAAGCCATGGTTCTCCTGCAGCCTGCGGAAGAGATCGAGGACCTGCTTCTGGATCGTCATGTCCAGCGCCGAAACCGGCTCGTCGGCAACGACGAAGGCCGGATTGCGGATCACCGCCCGAGCGATTGCGACGCGTTGTCTTTGCCCGCCGGAAAGGGCATGCGGGAAACGCTCGCCAAGCCCGGCAAGTCCCACCTCGTCGAGCATGGCGCCAACCCTTTCCGCCTTCTCCGCCCGGCTGAGTTTCGGGCCATGTGCCAGCGGCTCGCCGATGATGTCGGAGATCTTCTGGCGCGGGTCGAGGGAGGAGTAGGGGTCTTGGAAAACGAGCTGGCATTGCAGGCGATAATCACGCCGTGTCGCGCGATCGGTGGATGCCATCGGGCGCCCGCGGAAAAACACGTCCCCGTCGGAAAGCGGCAGCAGGCCGAGCATTGCCCGGCCGAGCGTCGTCTTGCCGGAACCCGAGCCGCCGACGACCGCCACGACTTCGCCTGGGCGAACGCTAAGCGAGACGCCGCGCACGGCAAGCTTCTTTTGCGCCGTGCTGAACATGTTGCCGGCACCCGAGAAGGTGACCTCGACATTGCGCGCCTCAATCAGCGTTGCCCCGTCGGCAGGCGGCTTTCGTCCGTGGTCGCGCTTTGGAAGCGCGTCGATCAGCGTGCGCGTATATTGTTCCTTAGGGTGATGAAGCACCTCTGCCACCGGCCCCGTCTCGATCAGTTTGCCGCGCTCCAGAACGATGACCTTTTTGGCATATTGCGCGACGAGGCCGAGATTGTGGGTGATGAGCAGCACCGCCGTGCCGAAGGTGCGGGTGAGATCCACCATCACTTCCAGAACCTCGCGCTGCGTCAGCGTGTCGAGCGCCGTGGTCGGTTCGTCGGCGATCAGCAGTTTCGGCCTGAGCAACATGACGGATGCGAGCATGATGCGCTGGCGCATGCCGCCGGAAAACTGGTGCGGGAAAGCCGAGAGGCAGGCCGCCGGGTCGGCGATTTTTACCCGTTCGAGCATTTCCGTCGCGCGGGCGAGAGCTTCGTCCAGGGTGAGATGTTCATGCAGCCGCAGGCCCTCGACGAGCTGGGCACCGATCGTCATCGCGGGATTGAGCGAGACCATCGGCTCCTGGAAAACCATGCCGATCCTTGCGCCGCGAACCTGGCGTATCTCGGCATCCGACATGTTCAGGACATTGCGGCCGTCGAACAGGATTTCGCCCGCAACCGGCCTGATTGCCCTGGGAAGCAGCCGCATGGCAGTGCGGGCCGCGACCGTCTTGCCGCTGCCGCTTTCGCCGACCAGCGCCACGATGCTGCCAGCCTCGACATCGAAGGACACGTCGTGCAGAACCGGATGGCCGTTGGATGTCTCGACGCGAAGGTTGCGGACGCTCAGCAGAGGGCGGGACGTTTCGATATTCATCACCGTTGCTCCATTCTCGGATCGAAGCGGTCGCGCAACGCGTCACCCAGAAGGTTGATGCCGAGCAAAGTCAGCGAGATGCAGATGCCGGGGGCAAGCCCGAGCCATGGGGCCTTTTCGATATAGGTGCGCGCCGCCGACAGCATGTTGCCCCAGGTCGGCGCCGGTGGCGGAACGCCGAGCCCCAGAAAGCTCAGCCCGCTTTCCGCCAGCACCACCCACCCGAACATGGAGGTCGCGAGCACCACGATCGGCGCCGTGCAGTTCGGTAGGATATGCTTGAACATGGTGGTGAGTTCGCAATTGCCGATGACACGGGAGGCTTCGACATATTCGCGCTCACGGGCTGAAAGAACGCTGGCGCGAACGATACGCAGCACCGACGGGGAATATGCGATGCCGAGAGCGAGGATGATGCCATATTTGTTCGGACCGGAAATCACCATCAGACCAAGCGCCAGCAGGGTGCCGGGAAAGGCGAGCAGTGCGTCGCTGAAGACCATCAGGATGCGATCTGCCAGTCCGCGCGTATATCCGGCGATGAGGCCGGTGAGGGTGCCGACGGTGACCGCGAAAGCGACTGTCAAGATGGCGACCGTCATGCTTTGCACCGCGCCGGTCATCAGGCGGGAGACGACGTCGCGGCCGAATTCGTCGGTGCCGAGCCAGAATTGCGCCGATGGCGGTTTCAGCCTGGAGATGAGCTTGATCGCCGCCGGATCGTAGGGCGTCCAGAACAGCGCAAGCAGCGCCATGCCGCCAATGAAGATCAGCAGGATGGAGCCGATGATCAGGTTTGCGGGTTGTCTGATCATGACGCGGTGACCCGCGGATCGAACAACGGATAGCAAAGATCCACGATGAGATTGACGATCACGTAGATCAAGGCCGTGAACAGAAGACATCCCTGTACCACCGGATAGTCGCGAGCGAAGATCGCATCGACGAGAAGACGCCCGAGGCCGGGCAGTGTGAAGACGGTTTCCAGAACCGCGATGCCGCCCAGCAGGCCGCCGAGCACCAAGCCGATCATCGTCCAGGTCGGCGCAAAGGCATTGGGCAGCACGTGGCGCAGCAGGATCTTGCGTTCCGAAAGGCCCTTGGCGCGGGCGTGCATGACATATTCCAGCCGCAGGACTTCGATGGCGCTTGCGCGCATCATGCGGGTCAGCACGCCGACCTCGATCAGCATCAGTGTTACCACCGGGAGGATCACATAGGTGATCGCGGTCCAGGGCTTTTCGGTGAACGGTACGTAGCCGACGACCGGCAGCCATCCGAGCTTCAGCCCGAAGACCAGCAGCAGGACGAGGCCGAGCCAGAAGCTCGGAACCGACATCAGCAATGTCGATAGGGCGACGATCGCGACGTCCACATGCTCGTTTTGCCGCCAGGCTGCAATAAGTCCGGCCGGAACTGCGATCAGGGTTGCGAGTGCAACGGCGACAAGCACAATTGTGGCGCTGACCTGGAAACGGTCGAGCATCAGCGGCAGGACGGCCGCCCCGTTGGAGATCGAGTGCCCGAGATCGCCCCTGAGCATATTGCCGAGCCAATAGACGAACTGCAGCGGCACAGGCTGGTCGAGGCCGAGATTGGCGCGCAGGTTGGCCAGTTCTTCCGGGCTGGCGTTATCGCCGAGGATCAACTGGGCGGGGTCTCCGGGGATCATCCTCACCAGGAAGAACACCATGGCGGCCACGAGCAGGAGTGTCGGAAGCGTCCATAACAGACGCTTCGCGACATATTTCGAAAGGGCGTGCATGGCTTACTTTCCGGCCGCGAAGGAGACGCCCCACATGCGCGGATAACCGACCGGCCAGGTCTGGTAGCCGTCCACATTGGCGCGCACTGCGCCGATGCGGGTGCCGGAATAAAGCGGAATCAACGGCACGTCGGCGCGGATCATGCCTTCCAGCTTGTCGAACAGGACCTGGCGTTTTTCGCTGTCGCTGACGGTCGTGCTTTCTGCGATCAGCTTCAGGCCTTCCGGATTGTCCCAGACCTTGTTGGGGCTCTTGTCCTTGTTGCCGCTGACCATGTCGAAGGAGAGCGAAGGATCGAGCCGGGCGGAATAGGTAAACGACATGGCCGAATAGTTGCCGGCTGTATAACGGTCGAGCAGCGTTGCCCAATCGAGCGTTTCGATTTCGATATTGATGCCGGCTTCCTGAGCCATTGCCTGCACGAGTACGGCAGCATCGAAGAGTGAGGGATAGAACTTTGTCGCCAGCCACTTGATCGGCTGGCCCTTGTATCCTGCTTGTGCGAGCAGCGTCTTGGCCGCTTCGAGATCGCGGGCCGGTACGTCCTTCTGCAGCTTGCCTGAATACGGGCTTGGAACCGGAATGACCGAGAGGTTGGCCGGCGCCTGACCGTTGGTCAGCGCTTCGGCGATCTGCGGGAGATCGAGCGTGAGCAGCAGCGCCTTGCGGATCCGGACATCCTTCAGGAGCGGATCTCGCGTCTGGAAAAGAAGCCCGGTAAGGCCCATGCTGGCGACCTTGTCGACCTTCAACTCGTCGCTTGCCGAAAACTCTTCGACATCGGCATTGTTGACGTCGCTGATGACGTCGATATCGCCGGAATATAACGCCGCCTTGGCCGCGGCATCATCGGGAATGACCATGAAACGCACGGCGGGGACCTTCGGCGCCTTGTCGCCCACGTAACCGCTTCGCTCGCCGCCGGGGGAGACGTAATTCGGATTGGCGGCAAGCTCGACAAATTGGCCGCTGCGCCATTCATTCAGCATGAACGGGCCGGTGCCGATCGGCTTTACCCATTTGCCGTCCGTATCGAGCGAGCTCTTGTGGTAGATGCCGGTGCCGCCACAATCGGTGCGGGCAAGCGTTGTGAGGAAGAGGGCGGTCGGTTTTTCCAGCGTGAAGACGACGGTCGAGGCGTCCGGGGCGGTGACGTTTGTAACGTTGGCGACGCCCGAGCCCGTCACATCCTTCAGGCAGCGCCATGCGGTCTTCGGATCGACGTAGCGCTGCCAGGAGGCCAGCACGTCGGCCGAGGTCAGCGGTTCGCCGTTGCTGAATTTCAGGCCGTCGCGCAGCTTGAACGTATAGGTCTTGCCGTCGGCGGAAATATCGACCGATTTCGCCAGCAGCGGCGCAATCGAGGCGTCGTCCTTATAGCCGACAAGGCCCTCGACCATGTGCAGCACGACCGCATCGCTGTTGGCATCGCGATTGACACCCGGATCGGTCGAGCGGATGTCGGCATTGATGCGCACCCGCATCATCTTGTCCTGCGCAATCGCCGTGCCGGTGGCTGCAGCCAGCAGCGCCATGACTGCCGTGGTCTTCAAGAGGGTTTGAAATTTCATTGGAGGCTCCCGTATTCGTTCCCTTGTTGGTTTTGGTTAGGCCGCGTTCGTCTGTGCCCTGCCGGGCTCGTCGACGGGCCTGATCTGCATATCGAGGCTGTAGTCCCAGAAATGTGCTCCAAGCGCTGGCAGGAGTGCCACTTCCATGTGGCCTTCAGCCGGCACCATGACGATCATCGCCACCGTTGCGGACTGGTTGTTGGACAGCGATTTGCGCGGTGGGCGGCACACCGACCACGGGCTTTCGAACCTGTCTGAAAGTGCAGCCTTCACCGTGTCGACCGTAACCTTGCCGATATGCGGCTCGATCAGCTGGCGGACGCGCAGATCGCGATAAAGCGAATCCGGCATGTTGACGACGCCCTTGTCGAGCAGCTTCGACAGGGCGACCTGGCTTTGGAAGTGATTTGCGTGCACGAGCACGCCGTTTTGCGGATGAATGAGAAAGGTCTCGTCCGGCGCGCATTCGAAATCGATCGCAACGCCATGCGCGTGGCCGATCATCATGTTGTTGGAGGCCGATTTTCGGGTGCCGTAGACGGCCTGCATCGACATCGCCAGATGATCCTGTTCGAGCACCTTGCGCCGAATGATGGCGAGCGGTACGCCGAGTTCACGGTAATCCCGATCGGTCTCCAGATAGTTGCCGCTGATGGAAATGCCGGCGGCGTTGAAGCCGGTGCGCGCAAGGCCGCCGGCTTCGGTAAACGTGATGATATCCGGACCGTCGTCGCGCTTGATCTTCAGAACGATCGCGGTTTCGGCACATTCCGCCTTCCAGTCCCAGTTCTGGGCGTGAATGAAGGTCTTGTCGCGGCTGGCTTGCGGCATGATGAAGACACCCGTGCAGCCATCCGACTGAATGAAGTCCGCCTCACCCTTTTGCCTTCTTCGGGCAAGCTTGAGGATTTCCGTCCGTGCGTTGAGAAGAAGGATCGCCGCAAGGTCGGTATTGACGGCTCTGGCGATGCCGCGCATCTCTTCGATATACTGGCTGCCGTAATTGTCGACCGCGCCGGCGAAGCGGTCGATCATTGCGGCAAGATCGCCATCCTTCAGGCCTGAGGAATGCAGCTGGACCTTGTAATGTTCGATGCCTGTGAGAATCCGTTCCGCAGCCTGCTCTCCGTATTGTTGGCCGCGTTCGAACGGCGTACCGGAAACTTCGATGAGCGGGCAGGGAAGGGGTGAGGTCATGGCGGCTTTTCCAGATGCTGAATGATGGCGAGGGCGGACCCGATTGCCTTCATCAAAAAAGTATTTCATAAAACAAAAACCAAAAATGACGGGAAGGCAAGCGGAAAATGTCGGACGCGAGCACGCCTCTTCAACAGGACCTGATGCGCCGCATCATCGACGTCATCCATGACGACGATCTAAAACCAGGTGCGCGGCTGCGTCAGAACCAGCTTGCCGCCCGGCTCAGCGTCTCCCGCACGCCGGTGCGCATCGCGCTGGAAATGCTGGCGGAGGAGGGCTTCGTGCAGCATGAGCCCAACCGCGGCATGAGGCTTGCGACAATTCCGCCACGCGTCGAAAAACCGGAAACGCCGCCGGAAGACGAAGAACTGCTCGTCGCCATCGCAAGGCTGCGCCGCGAGGGGGGGCTTGCCGAACAATTTGCCGAGCTGGAGCTAATGCGGCTGACGGGTTGCGAGCGAACGCCGGTGCGCCATGCGCTGATCAAACTTGAGGGACTGGGCGTCATCGAGCGCAGGCAGGGTTATGGCTGGCAGTTCCTCGATCCGGTCCGCGATGCCCGCGCACGCGCGGAAAGCTATGATTTCCGCCTGCTCATCGAATGCGCAGCCATCATGTCGCCTGAATTTTCTCTTTCCGCGGATTGGATAAAATCCATGCAATCACGGCATGAAGCGATGTTGAGCGCGCCCTGGACGGATTCGTCGAGCGTCACGCTGTTTGAGATGAATGCGGAGTTTCACCTGGGCATCAGTGCAGCTTCCGGAAATCGCTATATCAAGGAGGCAATGCACCGCCAGAACCAGCTTCGGCGGCTATCAAACTATAACTGGCAGCACGGATCCGATCGCGTCGCAGTGACGTGCCGTGAACACCTGGAAATCCTTGAGCGGCTGGAAAGAGGCGATCAAGACGTGGCTGCGGCCTTGATGCGCAAGCACCTGATGGGCGCGCGGGGTGCCGCAAAAGCAAAATGATGCATTTTGGTTTCTAAAATGCCGTATTGGCCAGATCGTCGTCGCGACGCCAGACTTGCGCGCAGGGATGTGGTGACAAGCATCGCGTCTTTCGGGAGTATGCCAACCAAGTGCCCTCTACGGTTCCTCCGATGGCGTGCGCCAGGCACATGGTGGAGGCGGAACCCAGAAACAGCGTGTCGCCTGCGTGGCTTGCCGCTGCCGCCAGGGCGACGCCCATGGCTCCCATCATGCCGCTCACAAAAAGAATCAACGGCCGCAGATTGTCGAGTCTTTCCATCGGCCTATTCCCGGTTCTGCATGTGGAGGGCCAGGCGCTCGACCGGTGGCCAGATAATCTCGCGCAGCTTTTCGTTGTCGATCGTCTCGTCCAGCGCACGGCGGAAGCAGAGCATCCATTCGTCGCGCTCCTGAGGGCCGATTGCCGCGGCGAAATGGCGGGCGCGCAGCCTCGGGTGGCCATGTTTTTCCACATAGACCGGAGGGCCTCCGAGATAACCGGTGAGATAATCGTAAAGCTTCGCCTCGCTGCCTCTAAG
>NZ_JBEAAL010000032.1:0-77467 GCF_040066075.1 Neorhizobium phenanthreniclasticum | reverse complement strand
TCCGTGCGAGGCGTCCGAATATCAGGGTGCTGTTCACGTCGGGTTATGCCGAGCCGGCGATCGCCGGACGCGAACTTGCCCAATCGGGAAGCTGGCTCAAGAAGCCCTACACGGCACGAGAGCTTGCCACCCGTTTGCGCCAGCTCTTGGATTGAAGATCCACGTCGAAGCTCCCCATGGCGTGAGATGTGAATGAGATGCGCAGGCTATTTGCCGGGCGCATCCCCTTACACCGATACTTCTAATTTCCGGGTTTCGCCGATCGCTGCGATGGACCATGCGCGTTGACGCGTCGGCAAATCATCGGGCCGAAACTCTGAAGATATCACACGCGGGTTCCACTTCCTTATTGCAGTGCGGAATCCAATTTCAGAGTCTCATTGCATCAGAATGTTGATTTGAGACATCAATAGGTACATCATAACTCGCGAATATCAGAGTCTGCGTAATATAAGCGATGGATGAATCGTGATTACTGCTGCTCAGATGAGAGCCGCCCGGGCTCTTCTTGGAATCGACCAGCGCCAACTGGCCGAGCGGGCGGGAATTTCGGTGCCGACAATCCAGCGCATGGAGGCCAGCGTCGACGTCGTCCGCGGCAATGTCGATTCTCTGATGCGTTTGCTGGCGGCACTGGAGAACGCCGGGATTGAACTCATCAGAGAGGGCGCTGTCAGTGAGGACGGCGGACGAGGGGTCCGGTTGAAAACGAGAGCCAACCCGCCCGAAGACGGGGCAGGAAGATCACCTGCCCGCAGGAATAAGGCGGGGTCGAGCTCATGACATCGCTTTCCGTCATCCTGTCATGTATTGTCATGTTTCTGGTGACGGGAGGGCTCGGGATTTTGATGAGCCGGTCACACCGGGCGACCCCGGCCATCTATGGGCTGAGCCTTCTTCTCTCGGCCATTGCTTTCGTCACCAGTCTTATGCATCTCGCGACATCTTTCGTTGACGCGCCGACCCTCATCCTTCCCATCGGCCTGCCGTGGCTCGGAGCCCATTTCCGGCTCGACGCGCTCTCCGCCTTCTTCCTGCTCGTGGCCAATCTCGGCGGCACGCTCGCCAGTCTTTACGGTCTCGGCTACGGCCGGCACGAGCATGCGCCGCACCGGGTGCTGCCGTTCTTTCCGGCCTTCATCGCCGGAATGAACCTGGTGCTGCTGGCCGACGATGCGTTCACCTTCCTGATTTCATGGGAGTTCATGTCGCTCGCCTCATGGGCGCTGGTGATGTCGCATCATCGCGATGCGGGCAATCGCAGGGCGGGCTACATCTATATCGTCATGGCAAGCTTCGGGACGCTGGCTCTGCTGCTCGCCTTCGGCCTGCTTGCCGGGCCTCAAGGCGCCTACGGTTTTGCCGCCATTCGCGCGGCTGAACATACGCCGCTGACGGCAGGCCTTGTCCTGATCCTCCTGCTGCTCGGCGCCGGCTCCAAGGCGGGGCTCGTGCCGCTGCACGTCTGGCTGCCGCTGGCTCACCCCGCCGCGCCGAGCCATGTCTCTGCATTGATGAGCGGCGTCATGACCAAGATCGCGATCTATGGCTTCATCCGCGTCACCTTTGATCTTCTCGGCGCGCCGTTGTGGTGGTCGGGCCTCATCGTCCTGCTGCTGGGCGGAGCGACGGCGGCGCTCGGCATTCTGCATGCCCTGATGGAACGCGACCTCAAACGTCTGCTCGCCTACAGCACCATCGAGAATATCGGCGTCATTTTCGTCAGCCTCGGTTTGGCGCTGGCCTTCAAGGCAAACGGCATGGGACTAGCATCGGCGCTGGCCCTGACCGCTGCGTTGTTCCATGTCCTCAACCATTCGCTCTTCAAGAGCCTGCTCTTCTTCGGCGCCGGCGCGGTGCTGACGGCGACCGGTGAGCGGGACATGGAGAAGCTCGGCGGCCTCATCCATCGCATGCCCGTCACCAGCTTTACCTTCCTTGTGGGCTGTGTCGCAATTTCGGCCTTGCCGCCGTTCAACGGGTTCGCGTCGGAATGGCTTGCCTTCCAGGCCATATTGCAGAGCCCCGACCTGCCGCAATGGGCGCTGAAGATCGCAGTGCCGGCTGTGGGTGGCCTGCTCGCCCTGTCGGCCGCGCTGGCGGCCGCCTGTTTCGTCAAGGCTTTCGGCATCACGTTTCTCGGCCGTCCCCGAACTCCGGCGGCTAGCGAAGTCGCGGACGTGGACCGGTTCTCTCTTGCGGCGATGTGCGCGCTTGCAGGCTTGTGCCTGCTTGCCGGCATCCTGCCGGGGATCGTTATCGACGGCACCTCGCCCGTGGTACTTTCCCTGGTCGGCGATCGCATGCCGGTGCAGATGGATATCCCCTGGCTGTCGATCGTACCGATCGCCGAAAGCCGCAGTTCCTACAACGGCCTGCTGGTCTTCCTGTTCATCGCCGTCTCAGCCTCGGCAACGATCTATGTCGTCCATCGCTGGGCGTCGCGGGCGCTTCGTCGTTCTGCCGCCTGGGATTGCGGCTTTCCCGAAAACAGCCCTTCGACACAATATACGGCAGGCAGCTTCGCCCAGCCCGTCAGGCGCGTCTTCGGCACGCTCGCCATGCGTGCCCGCGAACGGGTGGATATGCCGGCCCCGGGAGATCTCCGGCCAGCCACCTTCTCGGTCGAGCAGCACGATCTGGTCTGGGAGGGACTCTATGTGCCGATCGCGGGCGCCGTCGGGTTCGCTGCCGAGAAGCTCAACCGCCTGCAGTTCCTGTCGATCCGGCGCTATCTGAGCCTGGTCTTCCTTGCGCTTGTTTTCCTGCTTCTGGTGTTGGCGCTATGGTCCTGATTTCGGCTCTTCTCGTTCAGGCTTTCCAGATGGCGCTTGTCGTGCTGCTGGCGCCGCTGCTGACCGGTCTCATCCGCAAGGCCAAGGCGCGGCTGTTGCGCCGGCAGGGCCCCTCGCTGATCCAGCCCTATCGCGATCTCCTGCGGTTGTTCCGCAAGGAGGCCGTCGTCGCGGAGAACGCATCCTGGCTGTTCAGGGTGGCACCTTACCTGATCTTCGCCTCGACCTGGGTGGCGGCGGCCGTCATCCCGACATTCGCGACCGGCCTGATCTTCAGTTGGACGGCGGACCTGATTGCGATCGTCGCCCTTCTGGGCAGTGCGCGGTTCCTCCTGGCGCTCGCTGGCATGGATGTCGGCACCAGCTTCGGTGGGATAGGTTCAAGCCGCGAGGCGATGATCGCAACGCTCGCCGAACCTTCAATGTTGCTCATCATCTTCACGCTTGCCCTGGTGGCCGGCTCGACGCAGCTTTCGACGATCGCCGGGTTCATGAGTTCCCCTGAGGTCGGCTTGCGCGTTTCCCTCGCGATCGCCCTGGTCGCGCTCGTCATGGTGGCGATTGCCGAGAACGCCCGTATTCCGGTGGACAATCCTGCGACCCATCTGGAGCTCACCATGGTGCACGAGGCTATGGTGCTCGAATATTCCGGACGGCATCTCGCGATGATCGAACTGGCGGCGTCGCTCAAGCTGCTCCTCTACATTTCGCTGATCGTCTGCATATTCGTGCCGTGGAAACTAGCGGCCCCGGAAGCGGGGCCGATCGCCTATCTGGCCGGGCTCGTCGTCTATCTGACCAAGCTTGCGGTCGGGGGCGCGCTTCTTGCCTTGTTCGAAACCTCGATCGCCAAAATGCGAGTTTTTCGCGTGCCGGAATTCTTAGGTGCCGCGCTCATGCTCGCGCTGCTTGCCACTCTTCTGCGTTTCGTTTCGAGGAGCCTGTGATGAATGGTCCGGTCTTCGACATCGCTCACATGCTTGCCGGCGGACTGGTGCTGGTGAGCATGATGATGCTCTACCAGGACCGTCTTTATGCCCTGCTCAACGTGTTCGCACTGCACTCGCTGGTGCTGACACTGTCGGTCGCCTGGCAGGCTTTCGTTCAGGACGCGCCGCATCTTTACGTGACCGCGGCCATTGCCCTCATCTTCAAGGCCATCGTCATTCCGGTGGCGCTCCATCGCATGATCCGCCAGCTCGGCATCCATCGCGAGATCGAGACGGTCGTCGGAGTCGGCCCGACCATGCTGGCCGGCATCGGGCTCGTCGCGCTGTCGATCGTGGTCATGCTGCGCGTCACGCCGGAGGCCGATCCGCTTGCCCGTGAAGATCTTGCCTTCGCCCTCTCCGTTCTGCTGCTCGGATTGCTGATTATGGTCACGCGCCGCAATGCGGTCAGCCAGGTCGTCGGTTTCATGTCGCTGGAGAACGGGCTGGTGCTGGCCGCGACCGGCGCCAAGGGGATGCCGCTGGTCGTCGAGATCAGTGTCGCCTTCTCGATCCTGATTGCCTTCATCGTCATCGGCGTCTTCCTGTTCCGCATCCGGGAACGGTTCGATACCGTCGATGTCAGGGCACTCGACGATTTCAGGGGGAGGAGGCGGAAGTGAACGCGCTATCCCCTTTGCTCGCCTTCGATGCGGTGGCGGCGGTCCTGCTGATCCCCGTCGCGGCGGCGGCGCTTCTGGCCCTCTTGCCCGGCTACAGGATCACGGCGCGGCTCAATGTGCTTGCAAGCCTGCTGACGCTGCTCGCCGCCCTTTCCCTGTTCGTCACCGAACGGCCCGAGCCGGGACAATACCTGCTCGTCGATGATCTCAACATCGTCTTCATCGTCCTCAATGCATTCGTCGGGTTCACCACCAGCATATTCAGCGCAAGCTATATCGCGCACGAACTCGAAACCGGGCGGCTGACGCCGTCGAACCTGCGTTTCTACCATGCCATGTATCAGGTCATGATGTTCGGCATGAACCTCGCCTTCGTCTCGAACAATATCGGGCTGATGTGGGTGGCGGTCGAACTTGCGACACTGACGACGGTGCTGATGGTCGGCATCTATCGGACGCATGAGGCGCTGGAAGCGGCCTGGAAATATTTCATCCTCGGAAGCGTCGGTATCGCCTTTGCGCTCTTCGGCACCATCCTCGTTTATCTCGCCGCGCAGCCGGTCGTCGGCGAAGGTTATGACGCCATGGTCTGGACCATTCTTGTGGAGCATGCCGCTACCTTCGATCCGGCGCTTCTCAATGTCGCCTTTGTCTTTCTGCTTCTGGGTTACGGTACCAAGGTTGGCCTCGCGCCGCTGCATGCCTGGCTGCCGGATGCGCATGCCGAGGGACCGACGCCGATCTCGGCGGTGCTCTCCGGCCTCCTGCTGAACGTCGCACTCTATGCGGTCCTGCGCTTCAAGATCCTGCTTGCCGCCAGTCCCGAGGCGATCGCCGCCGGGCCGCTGATGATGACGATGGGGCTGACGTCGCTGATCTTTGCCGCCTTCATGCTCTATCGCCGCCGCGACATCAAACGCCTGTTTGCCTATTCCTCGATCGAGCACATGGGCATCATCGTCTTCGCCTTCGGCCTCGGTGGGCCACTCGCCAATTTTGCTGGCCTGCTGCACATGGTCATGCACTCGCTCACCAAATCGGCGATCTTCTTTGCCGTCGGCCATGTCGCGCAAATCAAGGGAACGCAAAGGCTTTCCGCCATCCGCGGCCTGACCGAGACGCATCCTGGCCTGGGCTGGGGATTGCTTGCCGGCGTCATTGCCATTGCCGGCCTGCCGCCGATGGGTATCTTCATGAGCGAGTTCCTGATCGTGAGCTCCACCTTCGCACGACATCCGCTGCTCGCGATCCCGCTTGTCTTCGGGTTGTTGGTTGCATTCGGGGCCCTGCTTCTGCGGCTGACAGGGGTGGCCTTCGGCCAACCACGGGGCAGCGTAGCCCCGGGCAAGGCATCCTATATTCCCATGTACGCCCATCTGGCGCTGGTACTCGGCGCCGGCATTTATCTGCCGCCGCCGCTGGTCGCCTGGTTCCAGCATATCGCCAACCTTCTTCGATGATGAGGGGGACGGGTATGCCGATGCTGAGCAATTTCATCCGGACCGGTCGCCTCATCGAGGCGCATCAACCTTGGCCACGTATCGTTGTCGATGCCGATGCCCGGGTTTTCCTGGCCGAGGCTCTCCGGGATGGACACTTGACCTTGCTCGGCCTCTGGGGCGAACGGAACAGTGTGCATATGGCGCTGCTGGATGAAGTCGACGGCGCGGTCTGCGTCGCCAGCCTTGAGGGGCTGGAGGGTGCATATCCTTCCGTCGCGCAACATCACCCACCGGCGCTTCGCCTGGAACGGACGGTCCGCGATCTGACGGGTCTTGAACCCGAAGGTTTGCCGGATACCCGGCCTTGGCTCGACCACCGGCGCTGGGATATCCGCTTCCCGCTCGGAGAGAAGGCGCTCCGTTCTTCCAAAGCGGCTCCTTACGAATTCCTGCCGGCGACAGGAGAAAGCCTGCACCAGATTCCGGTCGGACCGGTCCATGCCGGCATCATCGAACCGGGGCATTTCAGGTTCACCGCCAATGGGGAGACGGTCGTCCGCCTAGAAGAGCGTCTTGGTTATGTCCACAAGGGGATCGAAGCCCTGATGGCGGGTGCGGACATCGACAAAGCGCTCCAGCTCGCCGGACGGACATCCGGCGACAGTACAGTTGCCTATGCCTATGCGTTCTCGCGGGCCGTGGAGGCAGCGTTCGGGCTCGAAATACCGGTACGCGCGGTCTGGCTCAGAGCGCTCATGGCCGAGCTGGAGCGACTTGCCAACCATCTCGGTGATATCGGCGCCATCTGCAACGACGCGGCATTTTCATTGATGCTCGCCCATTGCGGCGTGTTGCGCGAGCGGGTGTTGCGGGCGGCGGACATCGCTTTTGGGCATCGCCTGATGCGCGACCGCATCGTGCCCGGCGGCGTCGTTGCCGACCTCGATGACATCGGTATCACCGCCTTGCGGGAATTGCTCGCGGAAATCCGCCGCCGGTTTCCGGCCCTGGTGGAACTCTACGACAATACCGCCTCTTTGCAGGACCGGACCGTTGGAACCGGCCGACTCGTGCCGGAACTCGCCCGCCAGTATGGCGCGGGCGGTTATGTCGGACGTGCGTCAGGCCGCGATTTCGATGCTCGGCGCGCCTTGCGCTATCTGCCCTACGGAGAACTTGCCTTCGACGTGCCGGTTCTGCGCGAGGGTGATGTCAATGCGCGCGTCTGGGTTCGCATCCGGGAGGTGGAGAGCAGTCTGTCGCTGGTCGAACAGATCCTCGACCGGCTCCCGGCCGGGCCGGTGCGGATCGAGCTTCCCGAAAATGGCGAGGTGAGGGAGGGCATGGCGATGGTCGAGGGCTTTCGCGGCGATGTGTTGGTCTGGCTCCGGCTTGCCGGGAACACGGTGGAACGGTGCCATCTGCGCGACCCTTCCTGGTTCCAGTGGCCGCTGCTGGAGGCAGTCATCGAGGGCAATATCGTCGCCGATTTTCCCCTCTGCAACAAATCGTTCAACTGTTCCTATTCCGGTCACGATCTCTGAAGGGAGGCCGTCATGCGCAAGCTCCTTTTTGGAAGTGTAATCCGACCGCCATTGACCGAACCGGCGCCGGATATTTCCGACGTGGCGGCGGAGGAACTGGCGGCGGCGCTCGACAAGGCGGCCCGCCGGCGGCTCGGCCGCAGCCTGTCGATCCGCGCCGTCGATGCGGGGTCCTGCAACGGCTGCGAACTCGAAATGCATGCGCTCAGCAATGCCTTTTACGACATCGAGCGTTTCGGCATCCGTTTCGTCGCTTCTCCCAGACATGCCGACGTCCTGATGGTGACAGGGCCGGTGACGAGGAACATGAGCGAGGCCCTGTTGCGAACCTACAACGCCACGCCCGCACCCAAATGGGTGGTCGCGCTCGGCGGCTGTGCCCGCGACGGCGGCTGCTTTGCCGGCAGCTATGCGGTCGTGGGTGGGGTTTCGAAGGTCGTTCCGGTAGACCTCCATATTCCGGGCTGCCCGCCCTCTCCGACGGACATCCTCAAAGGTCTGCTCGCGCTGCTTGAGCAGTCGGACAAGGGAGCCCGCGCTTCGTGAGGACGGTCTTCCATGATGCGACGTCTCCAGGCAGCACTCTTCGCAACCGGCGCCCATATAGCAGCTCTGCTCACAGCAGCGTTCTCATCACTTGCAGGTATCCGGAGACGGCGATCTCCGCTAAAGCCGCTCCGCCGCTCGCGCCATAAAGGCCCGAAAAACCATCCGGTGGATCAGGCCACGCGCCTCGCGGTCGATGCCAGCGAGCAGGTTTTCCGGCGGGATTTCAAATGGTTCTTTCGTCGGATACCGGAGTCCGATATCGGCATAGAGGCGCGGGCGGAAATTCTCGATGAAGGGAGAGCCACGGGCCGGTTCATGGCGCTGCACATCCGGTCAGAAACGTCCTGTGTCCGGGAAGAGGAGGGATACCTCTATCATGGGCGCAAGGAGCACCTGGACTATTGGACAAGACATTCGCTGCCGGTCTATCTTCTCGTTGCCGACACGCTCGGAAAACGGATCGTTTGGCAGCGCATTGAACGGCCTTTCTGCCGGGAGACGGAAGAGGAATGGTCGATCGTCGTGCCGGATGCCAATCGGCTCGACGCCGCGGCACGGCTGCTTTTCGAAGAGGCGATCCCCGCCGATCCCGAAGCCCTGATGCGTTCGATCTTTGCCCTCGACCGTCCGCTGATGGAGGACATGCAAGATCGGATAACTGTCTTCGTCTGGGATGAATGGATCGCCCCACCTTCGACCTTCTGCAATCTCCGCATCTATTTCAAGGAAGACAGAGATAGCGGTCCGGACATGCGGTTCGACTACCATTTGCGGGCAGACAGTCTCCACGAGATCATGACCAGACTTTTCCCGTGGGCGAGCTATTCCTATGCCGAACCGATTGCGGAATATTCGGAAAAGATCGCCGTTCACGTGCTGGACGTTGAATTGCGTCCGGAAGCCTGTGCCTATCTCGATGCCGAAAGCTTTCTGGAGGCAGGCTACCCGCACGAAAAGGAACCGGCCGCTCCGGAGCCAGAGGATTTCGTGACGCAAGAGGAGGAGCGTGAGTTCTGGCGCAAACGCGGCGTCAACCAGGCTCCCGATGACCGGGAAAACTGATGTGTCGGCGCCAGCTCTCTTTATAATCCGTCAGGTGATGGATGCTGCCCTCGAATCGCGCAAATTTCTTGGCCTCGACCGAAGGCATTCCCGCCAGCAGCGCAGCACCCTGGCTTGTTCCGGTCGATCCAGGCAGCGCAATCACCTCGCGGCCCAACAACGATGCCAGCGTGCGAAGGTATGTGGCATTCGAGGCAAACGGGCCTTCCACCAGAACAGGTCCTTTGGCGCCAATCAAGTGGAGGCAGGTCTCCGTCATCAGCGCGAGATAGAGACAGGCGGCGGTCCAGCGTTCGTCCGTCGAGGTGCCCCCCTCGTTGGTCCATTGCCGCTCGCAGCCGGGGAAGGGGCCTGAGCCTGCTGCAATATTCGGCAGCAGCATGACACCTTTTTCGATTACTGCAGGCATCGCGGCCAGGGCGGCGGCCTCCAGCGGGAGCTCGCCAAGCTCGGCGGTCAAAAGTTCGAATTCGCGGCCGCCCATAAAGCGGGAGGAGGGCACCGCGCGGCCATAGGCATCGACATTGGCGAGCGTATCGCGCTCAGGATCGAGATGGTCGAGATCACCGCCGACCGCAAAACTCACCACCCAAGTGCCGGTCGAGACGACGGCGAAAGGCGGCTCGCGTCCAATCAGGTGCGGCAGCAGCGAGGCGTTGGAATCATGGATGCCGCAATATACCTGAGCCGGTTTCATGAGGCCGATTCTTTCGGCGATCTCCGACAGGACCGGCCCCAAAGCATCAAAGGCGGAGCGCACCGGCGCCATGAAGTTCCGGATGCCGAGCGAATCGACCAGCGAGGAGTAGGCGCCTTCGCGCGGTCGCCAGAGGTCGGTATGGCAACCGAGCGAGGTGACCTCGTTCGCCGCTACTCCGGTCAACCTCCACGCCCAGTATTGTGGATAGGTCAGGATCGTCCGCACCCGGGCGAAATCCTCCGGAAAGACCGTCTTCTGGTAATGGAGTTGCGCCCCGACATTCAAGCCGCCGGAAAGGGGCGGCGAGAAGGTCTCCGAGAAGGGCGGCCGAAGAGCTGCATAGGCCTTTTGAATTTCTTCCGGATATTGATGCTCGTAGTCCAGGGCCGGCAAGGCGAGATTGCCCGTGTCATCCAGAAGCACGGCAGCTGCGCCATGCGTGGTGATGGAGATCGCATCGAAGCCGGGTTGTTGCGCGAAGTTGGTCAGCGCTTCCAGCACAAAGGTCCACAGCGCTTCCGTATCGTAGTGAGGATATGGCGGATCGGAGAGAACCCGGTTCGGCATGCGCCGTTCGGCGATCTCCTGGCCAGTTGCGAAATCGAGCACGACGACCTTGGCGTTGGTCTTGCCGATGTCGAGGACGGCGATCTTTCCCGGCTCGTTCATGGCAAGTGAAATACCGTCACGAGGTCGGTCGCGACCGGCGAATTGTCCGGATTGGTTTCCATGATATCGGCCATATGTGCCCACCACTTCTTCATGACCGGATGGTCCGGCAGGCCCGCCATGCCATGGTTCTGTGGACGGGTCAGCACCCCGAAGAGGATATTGGTTTCGCGATCGAGATGAATGGAATAGTCGCTGACACCTGCCTGGTGCAGCAGATCGACCAGTTCCGACCAGATCTCGTCATGACGCTTCCGGTATTCCGCCTCCATGCCCGGATTGAGCTTCATCTTGAAGGCATATTTTTCCAGAGTCATCGGCTCATTTCCCTGATGCGGCGGGTAATGATCGGCACGGCGATGGTGATGATCAAAAGCAGACCGACGAAGATCGACATGACGATGCCGGGTACGTTGAGCAGGCCCAACCCGAAGGTGACGAGCCCCATGACGAAGGCGGCAATGACGACGCCGGCGATCGTGCCGGCGCCGCCGAGGATCGAAACACCACCCAGCACGACCATGGTGACGATTTCCAGCTCCCAGCCCTGTGCGATCGATGGCCGGGTGGAACCGAGCCGCGAGGTGAGGCAGACGGAAGCGACACCGGCCATCAGTCCGGTCAGAAGGAAGAGGATGAATTTGACCCGCTCCACCGGAATCCCTGAAAAACGCGCCGCGAATTCATTATTGCCGATGACGTAAATCTGCCGACCGAAATTCGTCGCATGCAGGAGGACGGAGAAGGCAATGGCGAGGACGATGAAGAGCACGAATTCGAAGGAGAAGACCCAGGCGACGTAGCCCTGTCCGAAGTAAGCGAAGCTCTCCGGATATTTGCCATAGGCCTGGTCGCCGAGCACAATGTAGGAAATGCCCCGGAAGAGGCTCATCGTGCCGATCGTCACCACAATGGACGGAAGGCGCAAACCTGCGACAAGCAGTCCATTGAAGGCCCCGCAGACAAGCCCGGTGCCGATGCCGATCGTCACCAGTCCAGGCGTGCCAATACCAGCCTGTGCGGCTGCGCCCATCGCCGTCGAAGCAAGCGCGATGATTGCCGCGACCGACAGGTCGATCTCGCCGGCAATGACGAGTAAAGCCATGGCAAAGGCGATCATCGCCTTTTCGGTGAAATTGAACGTCGCGTCTGAGAGGTTCCAGGCGTTGAGAAAGTAGGGCGAGGCGAGGGAATTGAAGATAAAGATCAACACCGCCACGCCTAAGAGCAGGATTTCCCAGCTGCCGAGCATGCGCGAGGCTTTCGTCCCAAGCCGGTCTGGAATAACTCGTTTCGTGGTAGCGACGTCGTTCATGCGGTTACCTCGGGAGCTGCGCGGTTGCGCAGGATGATGCGGCCCGCCTTCTTTTCGGCACGGGCATTGAAGACGACGGCGAGTACGATGACGATGCCGGAAATTGCCATTTGGGCGAAGGGCGATATGCCAATGACTGGCAAGGCATTCTTGATAACGCCGAGGAACAGGGCGCCAAGCACTGCGCCGGCAACGGTGCCAATGCCGCCGGCAATGGATATGCCGCCGATCACGCAGGCTGCAACCGTATCGAGCTCGAAACCGGCTGCAATATCCACATAGGCAACGGCATAGCGCGATACCCAGAGGTAGCTGGAAAGACCGGCCAGCGCGCCCGACAAGACGAAGGCGAGGAAGCGCGTCCGACCGATATCGATTCCGGCATAGACCGCGGCGGTCGGGTTGCCACCGGAGGCATACGCCGCGCGGCCGAAGGGGAGGCGCGTCAGGACGAACCACGCACTGATGACGATGAGGATTGCGATCCAGGAGAGGACTGGCAGGCCGAGCACTGGCATGCGCGGGACATTGAGGAAAGTCGACGTCATCTGATGCGCATTGACCCAGCCGCCGCCCGAGAGCACGAAGGCCATGCCACGATAGATGGTCAGCGTGCCAAGGGTGACGACGATCGGCGGGATCTGCAGCGCCCAGACGAGAAAGCCGTTGATGGCTCCGAGCAAAGCGCCGATGCCGATTGCCATGACGATCAGGAGCGCCAGCGGCAGGTCGGGGTAGGCGGAGTTGGTCATCGCCACCGCCATGCCGGTGAAGGCGAGGTTGGCGGCGACCGAAAGGTCGATCGATTTCGTTAGGATCACCGTCATCTGGCCGAGCGCCAGGATGATCAGGATCGAGGTGTCGTTAAAGATGTTGGCGAGATTGCCCGGCGAGGCGAAGCCCGGCGCACGGGTCGAGAAGGCGGCCACCATGATCGCAATGATGACGATGAGAAGGATTTCGCGGTTTTTCAGGAGGCGGTTCATCTGTCTTTCCTCACTGATTGCCGGTTGCAGCACGCACAAGCACTTCGGCGCTGAGACGATCACGTTCGAAAATGCCGGCGGAGAGGCCTTCGCGCATCACCATCACCCGATCGGACATGCCAAGGATTTCCGGAAGTTCGGAGGAGACCATGATGATCGACAGGCCCTGCGCGGCCAGTTCGCTGATGAAGCCGTGAACGGCCGCCTTGGAGCCGATATCGATACCTTTGGTCGGCTCGTCGAGAATGATCACCTTCGGCTGGGTCGCCAGCCATTTGCCGATCACCACTTTCTGCTGGTTGCCGCCGGACAGTGTGCCGACCGGCACGGAAAGGGCGGCGGCGCGCAGATCCAGCCTCTCGGCATATTTGCGGGCGAGTGCCAATTCGTTGGCCGCCTTCAGGAAACCGGAGCGCGACGTCTTCTTGAGAGACGGTAGCGACATGTTCTGGAAGATCGGCATGGGCAGCGCCAGGCCATGGCGGCCGCGCTCTTCCGGCACGTAGACGATGCCGGCACGGATCGCATCGCTCGATGAGTGGATATCGATCGGCTGACCTTCCAGAGTGAGGCGGCCGGATGAAGGTCGGGTGATGCCGAACAGCGACTGGCAAAGCTCCGAGCGACCGGCGCCGATCAGACCGTAGAGCCCGAGGATTTCGCCTCGCCGGAGTTCGAAGGAAATGTCGCGGAATTCTGTCGGATGGCTGTAGCTCTGGACTGAGAGAACCGGTCCGCCGATCTCGACATTGACTTTCGGAAAGACGTCCTTGACGTCGCGGCCGATCATCAGGCGGACGATCTCGTCCTGCGGCGTCGTTTTCAGCTTGCCCTGGCCGACGGCGCGACCGTCGCGGAAGACCACGAAGTTCTCGGCGATCTCGTAGACCTCGTCGAACTTGTGGCTGATGAAGAGGATCGCCTTGCCCTGGCGCTTCAGGTTCTGGACAATGCGGAACAGGTCGTCGATTTCCTTGCGGGAAAGGGCGGCCGTCGGCTCGTCCATGATGACGATGCGCGCCTCGACCGAAAGCGCCCTGGCGATCGCTACGAGATGGCGCTGGGCGATCGAGAGGTCGCGCAACCGGATCGTCGGGTCGATCTCGCTTTCGAGCTGCCGCATGAGCGTTTTTGAGCGCTCGTTGATCTGCCGCCAGTCGATCGTGCCGAAACGGGTGCGCGGCGCGTGGCCGAGAAAGATGTTCTCTCCGACGCTCAGCTCGTCGAACAGCACGGTCTCCTGGTGGATGGCGGTGACGCCTGCATCGATCGCAGCCTGCGCACTGTGAAAGACGATCGGCTGGCCGTCGATCAGGATCTCGCCCTCATTGGGGCGGTAGATACCGGTAAGGATTTTGACCAGCGTCGATTTTCCGGCGCCGTTTTCGCCGATCAGTGCCGTCACCTGGCCGGGATAGAGTTTGATGCTGACACCGTCGAGCGCCTTCACGCCCGGAAATATCTGGCTGATGCCGCGCATTTCGAGGATTGGTGTTTCGGTAGCGATTGGCTGTATTTCGATCATCGGTGCCGCGGCGTTCATCATCGGTTTCACCTGCAAAAGCCCCTCATCCGCCTGCCGGCACCTTCTCCCCGCATGCAGGGAGAAGGGATATGCCGCATCGTTTTCCTTCATCCGCAATGTTGCGTGTGGCACGTTCCCTCTCCCCGCGGGCGGGGAAAGGGTTAGGGTGAGGGGCAACTTGCTTGCGGCTCAGAAAATCTTCGAGAACTCGTCGATATTGGAGGCATTGTAGACGAACGGGTCGGACATCGCGGCTTCGCCGTTGTCGTCGATCTTGATCGCGCCCATGCGGCCTGCCTTGATCTCGGAGCCCGGCTTGCCGTCCGCGTTGCCCTTGACGATGTGATAGGCGATCTGCGTTGCAGAATAGCCGAGGTCGATCGGGTTCCAGATCGCGAATTCCTTCGTCGCGCCCGACTTGATGGCGCCAGCCATTTCAGATGGCAGGCCGAGACCGGTCACGTAGACCTGGCCGATCTTGCCGGCATCCTTGACGGCCTGCGATGCAGCCAGCACCCCGACTGTGGTCGGTGCGACGATGACCTTCACGTTCGGCTGCGAGGTGAGCAAGCCCTGGGCTTCGCGATAGGACTTGTCGGCCAGGTCGTCCCCGTAAACGGTGGTAGCGAGGTTGAGGCCGGGGAAATCCTTGAGCTGCTTCTTCATTTCGGCGATCCAGGTGTTCTGGTTCGTCGAGGTGGTGGTGGCAGACAGGATCGCGAAATCGCCCTTGCCGCCTTCCAGATGGTTCTTGGCGAGCGTCAGGCACATCCTGCCGATCAGCTCGTTGGAAGACGGATTCAGATGCATGATGCGACCTTCAGGCGCCACACCGGAATCCCAGGAAATTACCTTGATGCCGCGCTGAGTAGCCTTCTTCAGCGCCGGAACGACGGCATCCGGATCGTTGGCGGAAATGGCGATCGCATCGACGCCCTGCGCGATCAGCGAATTGATCACTTCGATCTGGCCTTCGGCCGTGGTCGTCGTCGGGCCGGTATAGATGACCTCGACGCCGCCGAGTTCCTTCGCTGCTTCCTGCGCGCCTTTGTTGGCGGCTTCGAAGAAGCCGTTGCCGAGCGATTTGACGACAAGGGCGATCTTCATGTCGGCGGCACTTGCGGCCGTCGTCATGGCGGCAAAGGCGAGCGCCACGCCGAGCGCAAGTTTCTTGGCTAGTTTCATTTTCAGTCCTCCCAGTTGAACAGGTTCATTTCCCTCCCGTCGCCTCTCAGGCGGCCGACGGGGAATCCTCCTTGACAGTCTCCGCCACCGCGGCTCCGGCAATGATCAGCTTGACGCCCGCGTCCTCGATCATCCGCGCGGCATCTTCAGAAATGCCGTCATCGGTGATGACCGTCGTCACGCGTTCCAGCGGGCAGAGAATGAGGCTGGAACGGCGATGGAATTTCGAGGCGTCCACCATCACGATCAGTTCTTCGGCTTGGCTCATCAGCTTCTGTTCACTCTGAATCACCAAAGCATCGGCTTCCATAACGCCGAGCGGACCGACGCCTTGCGCGCCGATAAACATCCGCCTTGCATAGAAGTTGCGGATCGCGTCGTTTTCGAAGGGTGACAGGATGAGGCTCTGCTCGCGATAGATCGCGCCGCCCGGCACCGTCACCGTGCTTTTCGAATGCTTGACCAGATGCTCGGCGATCGCAAACGAATTGGTCATCACCTGCAGGCGGCGCGCCGACATGAAATGCACCATCTGGAACGTGGTCGTGCCGCCATTGATGATGACGGAATCGCCTTCTTCGCAGAGTTCGACTGCGCGGCGTGCAATCGCGCGCTTCTTATCGATATTGACGGATTCGGAAACCCGGAACGAGCGGGCGGCAAGCTGGCCGATCTGTGGCGGATGAACCGCCTCGGCCCCGCCGCGCACGCGTCGGAGCTTGCCCTGGACGTGCAGTGCCGCGATGTCGCGCCGGATAGTCGCTTCGGAGGCTTCGGTCAGTTCGGCGATATCCTGCACCGTAATGACAGGCTTTTCCTGGATCGCGCTCAGAATGATGCGATGGCGTTCACGTTCGTGCATGGGGTTCCTCCTGAGCGTCAACTATTGCCGGAAATATTCTGTTGTCAATCAGAAACGATCAAATTCGCTTTTATTGCGCTGCACAATGAAAGTTTATGATCGTTTTTGATTGACACATGGCGGAGCAATGCGCGATATCCACCGTATAGGAGACGGCGGCGCCCGGTCGCCGTGAGCCGAAACACGTTGGGAGGAAAGCGATGTCGGGCCAAACCCGCCTTCTCGAAAACCGCTGGGACGATTCTTACGCAGCCAAGCTCGATGAGCCGGGCAAGCTGCTCTACCGCTCCAACCTCCTCGGCGCCGACAAGCGCATTACCAATTACGGCGGCGGCAATACCTCTGCCAAGGTGATGGAGAAGGACCCGCTGTCCGGCGAAAAGGTCCGCGTCATGTGGGTGAAGGGTTCCGGCGGCGATGTCGGCACGATCAAGCTCGATGGTTTCGCCACCCTCTACATGGACAAGCTGGAAGCGCTGAAGGGCCTCTACAAGGGGGTAGAGGACGAAGACCGCATGGTCGGTTTCCTGCCGCATTGCACCTTCAATCTCAATCCCCGCGCGGCTTCCATCGACACGCCGCTGCACGGTTTCGTGCCCTATACGCATGTCGACCACATGCATCCGGACGCCATCATCGCGATTGCCGCTTCGAAGAATTCGAAGGAACTGACGAAGCAGATTTTTGGCGACGAGATCGGTTGGCTGCCGTGGCGGCGGCCGGGCTTTCAGCTCGGGCTCGACCTTGAAGCATTCGTAAAGGCCAATCCGAATGCCAGGGGCGTCGTATTGGAGAGCCACGGCCTGTTCACCTGGGCAAACGACGCGAAGGCCTCCTACGAACTGACGCTTCAGATCATCAACAAGGCGATCGACTGGTTCGCGGGAGCGACCGAGGGCAAGACGATTTTCGGTGGCGCCGTGGCGAAGAGCCTGCCGGCAGCGGAGCGTCGGGCGGTCGCTGCCAGGCTTATGCCGGAAATCCGTGGCCGCATCGGAAAAGCCGAGCGCAAGCTCGGTCATTTCGATGACCAGGATGCGGTGCTGGAATTCGTCAACTCGAAGAACCTGAAGCCCTTGGGCGCGCTCGGCACGTCCTGCCCGGACCACTTCCTGCGCACGAAGATCCGGCCGCTGATCCTCGATTTCGATCCGGCAAAGCCGGATGTCGATGCGGTCATCGCCGTGCTCGACGAGGCGCTGGAGGAGTACCGCGCCGATTACACCCGCTACTACGAGACCTGCAAGCACGACAACTCGCCGAAGATGCGCGATCCCAATACCGTCATCTTCCTGGTGCCGGGCGTCGGCATGCTGTCCTTTGCGCGCGACAAGGCGACCGCCCGCATCGCCGGCGAGTTCTATGTCAACGCGATCAACGTGATGCGCGGCGCCTCCACCGTTTCCGAATATCAGGGCCTGCCGGAGCAGGAGGCTTTCGACATCGAATACTGGCTTCTCGAAGAGGCGAAGCTGCAGCGCATGCCGAAGCCGAAGAGCCTCGCCGGCCAGGTGGCCTTCGTCACCGGCGGTGCGGGCGGGATCGGCCGGGCGACGGCTTCGCGGCTGATGGGTGAGGGGGCCTGCGTCGTGCTCGCCGATATCGACGGCGGTGCGCTTGAGGCGACCAGGGCGGATTTCGAAAAGTCCTTCGGCAAGGATGCTGTTCGAGGCGTCATTCTGGACGTCACCAAGGAAGACGCGGTCCTCGCCGCTTTCGCGGAAGCCTGCGTCGAATTCGGCGGCGTCGATATCTTGGTCTCCAATGCCGGCATTGCCTCCTCGGCCCCGGTCGAAGAAACCACGCTCGCCATGTGGAACAAGAATATCGACATCCTGACGACCGGTTATTTCCTTGTCTCGCGTGAGGCGTTTCGGCTGTTCCGGCGCCAGAAGCTTGGCGGCAATGTCGTCTTCGTCGCCTCCAAGAACGGGCTCGCTTCCTCGCCGAATGCGTCGGCCTATTGCACCGCAAAGGCTGCTGAAATCCATCTCGCCCGCTGCCTGGCGCTGGAAGGGGCGGAAGCGGGCATCCGCGTCAATACGGTCAACCCGGATGCGGTGCTGCGCGGCTCGAAGATCTGGAGCGGCGAGTGGCGCGAACAGCGGGCGGCATCGTCAAAGATCGAGGTGAGCGATCTGGAGGAACATTACCGCAAGCGCTCGATGCTGAAGCTGAACGTCTTTCCGGAAGACATTGCCGAGGCGATCTACTTCCTTGCGTCCGACGCATCGTCGAAGTCGACCGGTAACATCATCAACGTGGATGCGGGCAACGCCCAGAGCTTTACGCGCTGACAGCTTGTCCGCCCGCATCCGGCTCTCCCAAGGCCGGCGGCGGGTGGACCCTCTAATTACGCCTTGGGGAGGAGACGTCATGACAGAGCTGAAGATTGCTGCGGACCTGATCGCTGCGGAAAACGACAAGCGCGCAGCCGCACTCAAATCCGATTACGCTGCGCTCGGCGAAAATCTGTCGCGCCGCGAGATCGATATCGACGCGATTACGAGACAAGTCGCGGATTTCTTCGTCGCGGTGCCCTCCTGGGGCGTCGGCACAGGCGGCACCCGGTTTGCCCGCTTCCCGGGATTGGGCGAACCGCGCGGCATCTTTGACAAGCTCGACGATTGCTCCGTCATTCATCAGTTGACCCAGGCAACGCCGACAGTCTCCCTGCACATTCCCTGGGACAAGGCGGATGCCAAGGAACTGAAGGCTAAGGGAGATGTGTTGGGCTTAAGCTTCGATGCGATGAACTCCAACACCTTTTCCGACGCGCCGGGGCAGAAACATTCCTACAAATACGGTTCGCTCAGCCACACCGATGCTGCGACGCGCAGCCAGGCCATCGAGCACAATCTCGAATGCATCGAGATCGGCAAGACCATTGGCTCCAAGGCGCTGACAGTATGGGTCGGCGACGGCTCGAACTTCCCGGGCCAGAGTCATTTTACCCGAACCTTCGAGCGGTATCTTGCCTCTATGGGCGAGATCTACAAGACGCTGCCGGACGACTGGCGGCTCTTTACCGAGCACAAGATGTACGAACCCGCCTTCTATTCGACGGTGGTGCAGGATTGGGGCACGAACTACCTGATCGCCAAGACGCTCGGACCCAAGGCCTTCTGCCTCGTCGACCTCGGCCACCATGCACCGAATACCAATATCGAGATGATCGTCGCCCGCCTTATCCAGTTCGGCAAGCTCGGTGGCTTCCACTTAAACGACTCGAAATATGGCGACGACGACCTCGACGCCGGTGCCATCGAGCCCTACCGGCTGTTCCTCGTCTTCAACGAGCTGGTCGATGCGGAACATCGTGGCGTAAAGGGCTTCCATCCGGCCCATATGATCGACCAGTCGCATAACGTGACCGACCCGATCGAAAGCCTGATTTCCAGCGCCAACGAAATCCGCCGTGCTTATGCCCAGGCGTTGCTCGTCGATCGCGCGGCACTCGACGGCTATCAGCAGGACAACGATGCGCTGATGGCTTCGGAAACCTTGAAGCGCGCTTATCGCACCGATGTGGAACCGATCCTCGCGGAAGCCCGTCGCCGTGCCGGCGGCGCGGTAGATCCCATCGCAACATACCGCGTCAGCGGTTATCGCAAGAAGGTCGCGTCAGAGCGCCCGGCGCCAGCTGCCGGCAGCGGTGGGATTGTTTAGATTCTGATAGGCCGGCCTAAGGGTTAGGTGTGCCGTTCCTTAAAAAGGCATCGGTTCCAACTTCGAATTTGATTACCATGTTTCCGGTATTTCTCTAAGAAACCGGCGCGCGCCCGTAATGCGGCAGCTCAAAACGTGCATCGATAACCATCGGATTAATTGTTCCTTGATTATCAAATCCTAATGTTTCGGCTTGCAGGAATAACCTGCTGTTTATACAGATGCCGGTCCTATAGATGCAGAAAAGCCTACGCGCCCGATCCTCCCATTCCGCCCTTCTTGTTATAGCCGCTGTGACAGCGTTCTTCATCGTCGTCGGTACCATCCTGGCGGTGTTGGTGGCTTTGGCGGTCAAAGACATGACGGGGGCGGCAACGGCGATCGATGATGCCCGCGCACTCAATGCCGCTGGCGCCGCTGTGCGGGCCTTTCGGAACAATCTCAGCGCAACGGTCAGGGACAACGCCGTCTGGGACGATGCCTACAGGGCAATCGCGTCGGAGGATGCAAAGGATTGGGCTGTCGAGAACTGGGGCACGACGACGGAGGACTATCCGCTGTACGACATTGCCATCGTGCTGACGGCAGAGCGGGAGGTATTGATCTCCTACAAGAAAGGGCAGGAATTTGACCCAATCCGCTATTTCGGCGCAACGCTCTTTGAGTTTTCCGAAAAAGCGAGCAAGGCGGGCCAGAATACGGTTGCAGGTTTCGTGGCGACACCTGACGGCACCGTGCTTGTCGGAGCCAGTGCCATTCAACCTTATACGGCGACGGCCGATATCCCTCCGAGGTTCAGCACGCTCTTCCTCGCCAAGATGCTGACACCTGAGGCAGTGGCACAGCTGGACCAAACCTTTCACCTTGGCGACTTGAGACTTGTTAGTTTTCCCAATGCTGACCATTTGAGCACGCCACTTCCAGGCGTCGACGGCAGAGCCATTTCCTATCTGGAATGGCCAAGCCGGGATCCGGGTTCAAAGATCTATCAGGAAGTTCGGGGCTATTTGCTTGCGGCCGCGTTGCTTCTCACCGGCTTCTTCGTTGCCATTGTTGTGACCGGTTCCCTTTCTGCCCGCAACTTCAAGCGATCGGCGCAACAGGCCCATCAGAGAGCAATTCATGATCCATTGAGCTCCCTCTTAAATCGAGCGGGATTCCTGGAAAGGCTGGACGAGCGGCTGGTTCGAAAGGTTGAGTTGGACCTTCATTTTCTCGATCTCGACGGGTTCAAAGAGGTCAATGATGCGTGGGGACATGCCGTCGGTGACGCATTGATCAAGCTCGTCGCCGCCAGGATCGAGGCGCTTCTGCCCGATGATGCATTGTTCGCGCGTCTCGGTGGCGATGAATTCGCCATTGCCGTGGCGAAGGGAGCCGTCGATGAGCTTTCGGAAACGATCCTGCGCGCATTGGCGACCCCGTTCATTATCGGTGGAAGGACAATAGAGATCGGGGTAAGCATCGGTCTTGTTTCCACCGATGCAACTATCAATGACCCTCTCGAATTTGTCCGACGCGCCGACATGGCCTTGTACCGGGCCAAAGAAAATGGCCGAGGTCAGGCTGTCGCATATCACGGAGACCTTGACCTTGAGCGGGAGCATCGCACGAGACTGGAGGATAGTCTCCGTTCGGCGATCGCGTCTGCAAGCATTCACCCAGCCTATCAGCCATTGGTAGATGCGGAGACCGGAGAGCTGAAGGGGGTCGAAGCCCTGGCTCGGTGGACAACCGAAACCGGCCCGATCAGCCCGGAAGTCTTCATTCCGATCGCCGAACGCGCCGGTCTGATCGATGAACTTGGCCTGCACGTACTCTCGGCGGCTATCGACAGCGTTAGGCAATGGGACGATATCACCGTTTCCGTCAATGTCTCGCCGATACAGCTCAAGAATCCGAACTTTGCTGCAGATGTCGCAGCCGTTCTCAAGGCGAAGTCTTTCGATCCAGGCCGGCTGACGCTTGAAATCACCGAAGGTGTTCTGATGTCGAATCCTGAACACGCCAAGCGTTCGATTGCCAGCCTGAAAGCGATCGGCGTCAAGTTCGCCCTTGACGATTTCGGTTGCGGTTATGCGAGCATCGGGGCGTTGCGGGAGTTCGGTTTCGACCGCATGAAGATAGATCGATCGCTGGTAACGGCGATCGATAGCGAGCGGGGAGCGCGGATATTGGCCGCAACCATCTCCCTTGCCAATGCGCTCAACATTCCCGTAACGGCTGAGGGCGTCGAAACGCCGGCACAGGCCAAAGTTCTCAAGCTTTCCGGATGCGACCAGCTTCAGGGCTATTTGGTAGGCAAGCCCATGGCGGCCGTCGAAATCGAAAAAAGATTTATCTCACACGTGGCCTGAACCGCGCCAGGAGATTCCTTTCCTAGCGGAACCCTCCGCCTCAATGCTGGTTCTTCCTCAAAGAAGGAGGATTTGACATGGGCATGAATGCACCAAAGAAAGGCGCACCGGGTACGACCGATCAGTCTCCGCGGTGGGAAGGACCACAGGAAAATCTGCCGCGAGGCTACATGCCGGCCAAGGATGATCCGGATCGGGACAGAGATGCGCGCGGCGAGAACAATCGCGATCCATCTCGCGAAAAGCTTTCCGATGCCGGCAAGACCAAGGGAGACTGACATGAAGGAAAGCCAATCGCCCCGCGGTCCCGAAGCCGACGCAAAAGGTCAGTTCGCCAAGTCGCAAGCCGACAGGAAAAGCAGCGGCGTTCATAGCGCCAAGCCGACGGTCGTTACCGGGTCCGAGGATGCCACGGCACATCGCAACCCGCCAGGAAGGAAGGGTAAGGGGGCCTCCAACGACCATTAGTGCGGTCCGCACCAGGGCGCTGGTGCGGACGTTACTTCTTGAAAAACCAAAGGCCACTCACCAGATTGATTTCGCTTCTTTATCCGGTTTGACAGCGAAAGGAGGAAATCATGTACATCCCGGATATGCCATTCCGTGCGCCTGTTACGATCCGCCTGCAATCGGGCTTGGAGCGCAGTTTTGGAAGCGTCTATGACGCGCTGGATTTTCTGGAAAATGAATGGCCTTTAAAACACGGGGAGCGCTATCAGCGCGCCGTGCGAAGGTGCCGTGCAGCTTTGAACAGGATGCTTCCCACCGAGGTCGCCCGCGAGGCATTCATCGCCGCCTGCCTGGAGGCCGGCATGCCCGCGATCATGGTCGGCGGCATTGTGTTTGCTCCATCGGGTAACGGCAGGATCGCGGCTTCGTAAGCGAAGGCGGGGGACCGGTTGCCTGCATCGCGCCCGTTCCCCTGCTCGTTGAACGCATCTCTCGTACCCGGCATCGTCATGACTTGGCCGACTGACCGCAAGGCGGCCAAATCGCTCAGCGCTCCGAGGTTGTGCTAAGCTCAACCTTATCCCCATCCTCGTTCCCGATGAGGCGTTTGGATTGGGTATCTCGCTTTGTTTCGGCATAGGCCATCATCAGAGGCCCGACGCCCTTGATGTCATCCGGGCGGATTTCCTCCGAAAGATAATATTCCACCGTGCCGTCCCGGTATCGGCCGTTAAAACCGCCAAGACCCGCTACGCAACAGACATTGTGAAGCTTGATCATGCCATCCGGAGCCGGCCGCAATTCGTGTTCGATCAGCGATTGGAGAGCTGTCCGGCCGGCGTGCGCATAGGATGCCGATCCGGTGAGGCGCGCAAGCTTCTGGAGGAAATAGGAAAACATCGCCGTCGCCGAACTTTCTGGGTAATTCCGGGCTTCGTCGGGGCGGTCGATGACCTGCAGCCAGCGGTGGTCCGGCGTTCGAAGGGTCAACAATCGGGATGCGAGCGCCGAGGCTCGATCGGCAAGTTCCTGCCGAACTGGGCCAAACGGCAGGCTCTCGATAATGTCGACGAAAGCCATGGCGAGCCAACCAATCGATCTTCCCCAATGGGCGGGCGAGAGGCCGCTTTCCGCATCCGCCCAGGATTGCTGCCGAGATTCGTCGTAGCCATGCCGGTAAAGGCCGGTCGCCTGGTCGTAAGTCAGGTCGAGCGCGGTCAGGAATTGCCGAAGCGTCTCATCTGCCATGTCGGGCCGGGAGGTGGCGCGGGCATATTCCATCTTGAACGGCAGAGCCATGTAGAGACCGTCCAGCCAGATCTGGTGGGGGTAGCGGAGCTTATGCCAATAGACGTCGCTTTCGGTGCGCGGATGCGTTTCAAGTTGCCGCGCGAGTAAAGTGGCGGCACTAAGCCAGGCAGTCTCGCCGGTTAGCCGGTAAAGGAAGACGAGGGCGCGGCCGGCCAGGATATTGTCGATGTTGAATTCCTCGATCTCATACCCGGCCAGCCGACCCGAGGCGTCGATCTGACCGCCGACCAGCCGGATAAGGTGGTCGAGCCAGCGGTCGTCGCCGGTCGCTTCATAGAGCGTAATCAGACCGCGATAGAGGCACCCGTCTTCGTAGCACCACGCGCCGCCCTTATAATATTCGTAGTTGCGGACATAGGTCTCGAAGTAGTCGTGAAGCATCGGATTTCAGTCTTGTGCTGGATGAATGGAAGGAGGGGAGAGCCGTACAAGGCGGCTGAATGTGGTGTTTTCCGCAATAATCCCGGCGTGGCGGAGAGGCGAGAGACGGCAGGCCATTTCCGGCACCTCTGCCTCCGCCTCGGGCGCGAAGGAAACCGAATAATTCTCAAAGGTGATGTCGTGGATTGCCGCTTCCGGCAGGCCGTAAAAGACGGCTGCCGCCGTGCGGGCGCCGGAGACGGTAACATTTTCGATCGAGATTGATCTGATACTCGGCGTCTCGATGGATACCGGTAGCGGCGCTCGGGACTGGACGTAGTCCGACCGGCCATCGGCATCGCAGAAATAAAAGGAGTTGACCGCTACCGGTGTCGCGACCTCCTCCATAAGGCTGTCCGCAATCCTGATGTCCGAAACCATGCCGCCGCGTCCCCTCCGGGTCTTGATGCGCAGGCCGCGGTCCGTGCCCCTGAAGTGGCAATTCCGGATGGTGATGTCCCGGACACCGGCACTCATCTCGCTGCCGATGACGACGGCCCCATGGCCGCGTTCCATGAAGCAGTTGGAGATACTTACGCGTTCCGTGGGCAGGTCCGGCCCGCCGCGCGGGCTGCGCTTGCCGGCCTTTATGGCTATGCAGTCGTCTCCGACCGAGATGTGCAGCCCGACGAGACGGACGTCAGCACAGCTTTCGGGGTTGAAACCGTCCGTATTCGGCGAATCCGGATGATTGTAGATTTTCAGGCCGACAGCCAGCACTCGCCTGCAGAGGACCGGATGAATCGTCCAGGAGGGCGAATTGCGGATGGTAAGGCCGGAAAGGGTCACGTCCTCACATCCGGAGAGAAAGACGGTCCGTGCCCGGCGGGCGCCCTGACGTGTCTCCTTGGGCCAGGACCACCAGTCTCCGCGGTCGCCGCCGCCATCGATGATACCGGCGCCGGTGATCGAAAGGTTCCGGCAGTCGATCGCGTTGATGAGGCCTGCATAACAGGCTTCCGCCACGCCCTCCCAAGTACCGAGTACACGGCCATCGGGATGACGAGCAGGTATGATAGGAAAGTCTTCCCTTTCGGAGGTCGCCGCCAATTCCCCTCCCTCTTCAATCAGCAGTGTCATGCTGCTCTTGAGGAAGACCGGGCCGCTTAGCCAGCGGCCCGCGGGTATCTTGAGCGTTCCTCCGATCGGAAGAGCGGCAATGGCGCTCTCAATCGCTTCAGCATTGTCCGATGATCCGGTCGACGCGCCGAAATCGCGGATGTCAATTAAAGCGGTTTCGTTTCGCGTTGTGAACTCAAGACGGGCATCGCCTATCTGGAGAGAATAAAGGCTGCCCGGCTCCAGCCCATTGACCGAGGAGACGACACGCCGTGTCGTCTCCTCGGCTACAAGGCCACCATCAGCATCCCGCACTTCCCAGGCGAACGTAGCGTCACGTTCAAAGAAATACCTTCCGGCATCGACGCTGAAGGTCGCACTGCGTGATCCGGTCGTCAGAAGTTCGATGGTGGCCGTCACGTCTTCAGATCCCCGTCAGCGCTTCATTGATGCCGGCGATGATTTCGGCCGCGGCGTCCTCGGCGGACTGTTGGCCGTAGGCGAAGGCTTCGAAATTGCTGTCGAAGGCTTCGGTGACCCGCGGATGCTCGTTGAGCGGCGAAACGCCGGGGCTCGTCGGCTCCATCACTTGCTTGTAAGCCTCCAACTGCACAGGCTTGATCTTGCCTTCCTTGGTCAGGATATCGAGGGCTGCCTTGCTGGAGGGAATGCCTCGACTGGCGCCCATCACCTTCGCCGCTTCCGGGTCGTTGAGCAGGCAATTGACGATCTGCGCTGCCGCCTTCGGGTCCTTGCTGTTCTTGGAGATCGCAAACAGCATGGAAGGCTTGCGATAGACACCGTCCGTCTTGGCTCCGTCGATCGTCAGGAGCTTGACCGGGACCAGTTCCTGCCCCTTTTCCATAGGGGTTGAAATCTTCCCGTAGGTGCTGTCCCACTGATAGGTGCCGGCGATCTGGCCCCTCGCCCATTTTTGGTTTTCATGCAGCGGCGTGTTGCCGGCGGCGGCAACCTGTTTCCAGGATTCGATGACGCCTTTGTCGACCAGGGTCTGGTAGAATTCGAGACCCTCGACGAGTTCCTCTTCCGTCCAGGCGACCTGGTTCGTCGCTGGGTCGATCAGGTCCTTACCGGTCTTTTGCGTGGTGCGCAGGATGACCACAAGCCGGGCGTCGAGGGCGGCGCCTTCGAAGGGATAATAGTCCTTGCCGAGCTTTTCCTTCATCTTCGGTGCGGCAGCGATCAGTTCATCCCAGGTCTTCGGGATCGGGACACCGGCCTTGTCGTAGGTCGTCTTGTTGAACATGAAGACGCGCCCGGTGGTGGAGACCGGAATGCCGTTCAGCTTGCCCTTGACGGTGCCGCTGTCGAGGTCGGCCTTGGTCCACTGGCCGAGGTCGATGATGTCCTTGTACTGATAGAGATCGGCAAAGCCGGTGCCGTTCTTGGTAAAGAGCGGCAGCCACGGCCAGTTGATCTGCAGGATATCGGCTTCGGTGCCGCCGGCAAGCTGGGTGGCGACCTTCTCCTGATGCCCTGTCCACCCGGTGAACTCGGGCGCGATCGTGTGGCCGAACTTGCCGCCGCAAATCTTCAGGGCTTCCTGCGTTGCAAGGTGACGGTCGTCGCTGCCCCACCAGGACATGCGCAGATCCGCAGCGAATGCTGTCGAAAGGCTGGTAGCGGCAAACAGTGCCGCCGTGATGATCATGGTTCTCATTTTGGCTCCTCCCAGGTTGGAACGGTGAAATTTCAGACCGCCAGGCTGATATTCTCCCCGGTCTGGCGATCGAACAGATGCACTCCTCTCGGGTCCGGGCTCAGCCAGACCCAATCGTCGCGCAATGCGCTGCGGTCGTAGGCCGCAGACGGCACGACGGCGATCAGTCGCTTCGGGCCGATATCGACATAGAGGTAGACTTCATGGCCCATGAACTCGATGTGATTGAGCTTGCCTTTGAGTGTTGCCGGCGTCTCAGCGGCGGCAAGGCGCAGATGCTGAGGCCGGATGCCGAGCGTTACCGCGCGGCGCGAATTTCCCGACAGGCGGGAGGCGAAATCTTCACCGAGCTCGACCGTCTGATCCGCTGTCCGGATGCTGCTTTCTCCCACAAGCTCTCCGTCCAGGAAGTTCATTTCCGGGCTGCCGATGAAACCTGCGACAAAGGTATTGGCAGGGCGATTGTAGAGCGTCACCGGGTCGGCGACCTGCATGATGTGCCCGTCCTTCATCACACAGATGCGGTCGCCCATGGTCATGGCTTCCGTCTGGTCGTGGGTCACGTAGATGACAGTCGCCTGCTGTCCCTCGGCCTTCAGGCGCTTATGCAGGTCGGTGATGCGCACACGCATCGAGGCGCGCAGCTTCGCGTCGAGATTCGAGAGCGGCTCGTCGAACAGGAAGACCTGCGGCTTCTTGATGAGTGCCCGGCCGACAGCGACCCGCTGGGCCTGACCTCCGGAAAGTTGCTTCGGAAGCCGATCGAGGAGCGGGTCGATCTCCAGAAGGCCGGAGACGTGCTGCGTCGCCTCCGCGATCTCTGTAGCCGGGCGGCGCTTCAGCCGCATGCTGAAGGAGAGATTCTTGCGCACCTTCATATGAGGGTAGAGAGCATAGTTCTGGAAGACCATGGAAATGCCGCGGTCGCCCGGGGTTTTGTCGTTAACAAGCTCACCACCGATGAGGATCTCGCCGCCGGTAATCCGTTCAAGGCCGGCGATCATGCGCAGCGTCGTCGATTTGGCGCAGCCGGACGGGCCCACCAGCACCATGAACTCACCATCCTCGACATCGAGGTTGATGCCATGCACCGCGCGGAACGAGCCATAGTCCTTTTCGAGGTTTCTCAGTTGCAGACGCGCCATGTCGATTATCCTTTGATGCCGCCGGACGAGATGCCGTCGATGAAATATTTCTGCGCGAGGAAGAAGACCGCGAGCGCCGGCGTCAGCGTCAGGACGGACATGGCGAGCACGCGATTCCATTCGAACGCTTCCGTGGTGTCGATCGAGAGTTTCAGCGCCAGCGAAACCGGATATTTGTCCACCGAGGAGATGTAGATCAGTGGCCCCAGGAAGTCGTTCATCGTCCACATGAACTGGAAGAGGCAGACGGAGATCAGCGCCGGCATGAGCAGCGGCACGACGATAAAGATCAGCGCCTGCCACGTGGTGGCGCCATCGACACGGGCGGCTTCTTCCATGTCGCGAGGAATGGCGCGCAGGAACTGCACAAGCATGAAGACGAAAAAGGCGTCTCCCGCAAAAGCCGAGGGTACCCACAGCGGCAGAAAGCTATCGAGCCATCCGAGGTCGCGGAAGAGCAGGTATTGCGGAATGCGGGTGACCACGTTCGGCAGGAGCAATGTCGCGATCAGCGAGGCGAAGAGCAGCTTCTTAAACGGAAACTCGAAGCGAGCGAAACCGTAGGCTACTGCCGTGCATGAGATGGCCGTGCCGATCACTTTGGGGACGACGATCCAGAGCGTGTTCAAAAAGAACGTGCCGAAGGAATAGGGCGTCGACGTCCTCCAGCCCTTGATATAGCCGTCAAGTGTCGGATTCTCGGGCCAGAAGCCGGGATTGGCAAATATCTCGGAATTGGTCTTGAAGGATGCGCCGATCAGCCAGATCAGCGGATAGAGCATGAGCAGGCCCACTCCGGCGAGCAGTGCATAACGAAATGCCATGCTGAGCCGATGGCTGCGCATTTCGCGCGCGCGCATGGTGTCAATGTCGCCGACCGTGGGTGCGGTATTGGAAAGCACATGCTCGGTCATGATCAGTTCCTCTTGTCGCCGGCGTAGTAGACCCAGTGGCGCGAGGACCAGAAGGCCACGAGCGTGAGCAGCATGATGATGACGAAGAGGACCCAGGCGATCGCCGAGGCATACCCCATGTCGAAGCGCTTGAAGGCCTCATCATAGATGTAGAGCGGCAGGAGATAGGTGGATTTCAGCGGGCCGCCTTGCGTGATGATGTAGGGGCCGTTGAACTCCTGGAAGGCCTGGACCATCTGCATGATCAGGTTGAAGAAGATGACCGGGGTGATGAGCGGCAGCGTGATATAGACGAAGCTTGTCCAACGGCCGGCGCCGTCGATCGCGGCAGCCTCATAAAGCGTCCTGTCGATGCTCTGAAGTGCGGCGAGGAAGATCACCATCGCCGAACCGAACTGCCAAAGCCTCAGCAGCGTGATGGTGAACAGCGCATTGGTCGGATCGCCAAACCAGTTGACGGGTTCGAAGCCAATCAGATTCAGGCCCATATTGACGAGGCCGACATCCGCAAAGATATATCGCCACAAAACGGCGATTGCGATCGAGCCGCCGAGGATGGACGGTACATAATAGGCCGTGCGGAAGACATTGATGAACTTCAGCTTGTAGTTCAGGATCACCGCCATGAAGAGAGCGAAGGCGAGCTTCAGTGGCACGGTCGTGAAGACGTAGACGAGCGTCACCCAGAGCGATTTGCGGAAGGTCCGATCGTTGGTGAAGAGTTTGATGTAGTTCGCCAAGCCGGTGAAGATCGGCTCGTTCATCAGGTTATAGTTGGTGAAGCTCAGGTAGAGCGATGCCACGAACGGAAGGGCCGTGAAGATCAGCAGCCCGATGATGTAGGGCGATAGATAAAAAAGACCCAGGAACCGGCTTTCTCCGCTCATGCCGCTGTCCTCGACTTTGCCAGCGCTTCGGCCCGCCGGTGATGGGATCTATCGATGATCTGGCGGGAGGCATAAAGCTGGATGAGCAGGGCGAGCGTTCCGCCCTGGGCAAGGTCGCCCATGAGTTTCGCCGGCCCGTTGCGCGCGCCCCTGCAAAGGGCAATGTTAAACGACGAGATACTTCCCTTATTGTGCATCGTATTTTTGGCACAGAAATCCCGCGGCGCCCGCAACGACGGCGGGCTCCTGAAAAATCTAACGCCATTTCCTCCCAATCTGGCCTTCAAACGTGTTGAGGTCTTGGTTCCCGCACTGATAATCTCATCTTGTTGGAGAGATCAAATCGACAAATTCGGGGAAAAGGATGGACAAAATTGAAGGTAGCGTGCTCGCCGGGATTCCGATGGGTGCACTTGCCCTGACACTCACGCGTTCAACCATAAGGATGCAGCATTCCCACACCTGGAGCGTCGACAAGTCGAACAGTGTCCACGATCTCATCATCTGCCTGACGGGCTCGGCGCATTACGAGGTGGACGGAGAGGCAATCCTCATGTCGCCGGGCCGGGCGATGCTGTTGCCGGCGGACACGCACTTCATCGGCTATTCGACCTCGAAGGAGCCTTATACGGGAATTGCCCAACACTTCATGCTCGACCTCTTCGGTCGGCTGGACATGATCTCCCAGATGCATCTCAAGCGGTCCGTTGCCCTTTCCCGCTGGGATATGATGGAGCCGCTGACGCGCTACTATCACGACAATTCGCCGCCCTATTCCACCACACTCCTGCAGCATCATCTTTTCATGTTCCTTCTGATCGAATTCATCGAGCAGGCACATATCGGATGGCGGGAGCAATCGGTCGGTAACGTCAACAATCCCGACGCGCTTTCATTTTCCATCATGGTAGCGGCAAGTCAGATTGCCGCCGATCCGCTCAACGATCAGATCGTGGAGCGCGCTCTGAATTCGGCGCCTTATAATCTCGACTATTTCAAGCGCGAGTTCCGCAAGCGCGTTGGATGGACCCCGGACAAATTCCAGGAATTCAAACGGATGGAGAGAGCCATGGGGCTGATGGCTGGCGGTTGCAGCGTCAAGCGCGCGGCAGAGCTTTCGGGATATTCCGATGCCTATTATTTCTCCCGCATGTTCAAGCGCTATATCGGCATCAGCCCGCTTGGGTATCAACAATCGGAAAAACGCAACCGCGAAGGCGCATTTCCGCGAGGCGAAGAGGACGGGCAGCTCCTTTATCCCCTGCCACGATGAGCTCGATGGTGTGTGGCGTCCACGAAAGCACGGATTGATCCCAATTCGGTATGAGATAAAAAGTCCAGGCTTGCCACAAGCTGCGGCCTGAGCGTTTCGAAGCTCAGTTCATCTGGCCGGCCGACGGATCGGAAGACGCCAGAGAGAGGACCTTTTCCCCTTGAGAAGGAATTGAACGGGCCTTTCCAGGCACTCGTAGCCGGCGACACCCGCGAGTGTACCGAGCACGACGGCCGCAAAAAGGATTGCCGGAGCCGCGAGCGATAGCGAGACGCCAACCTGCGCCACGACGGAAACCGCGAAAGTGTGCCAGAGATAGATGGAATAGGAGCTGTCGCCGAGATAGGTGAGCGCGGGAAGATTCGGCAGCTTACCGCTGGCTTCAACGGCCAGCGCTCCCGACACGAGCATCACCGCCAGCGGTCCACATGACCAGGCATCGAATTCAAGCTTCAGCAGATGGATCGCAGCAAAGCCTGCTATTGAAGTTCCCACGAGAACAAGGCCGATCGAGGGGGAGGGCAAACGTCCGCTGCGCCACAATTTTGCGAGCGCCGCTCCGGCTACGAATTCGAGGATGACCGGTGCCGTATAGAAGCCGATGATCTGGCTCGTTGGCTGCAGCAAGGCTCCGGCGGCAACAAGCAGGCCAAACAGGACGGCCAGGGCCGGGAGCCGTGAGGCGGGTTTCAGAAACAAGATCAGCGCGAATACCGCATAGAAGAAGATTTCGTAGTTCAGCGTCCACCCCTGCACCAGTACCGGCCACAGGTTTCCCGAACTTGGAGACGTTACCGGGATGAAGAAGAACGATCCGAGCATATGCTCGAGGTTGAGTTTCAGGTTCGGGAAGAGCCCGATAACCGCACCGATGATCATGACCGCAGTCGCGGCCCAATAGGCCGGTGCGATGCGCTGAAGGCGGTTGCGGAAGAAATCGGCGGGGCTGACTGGCCGGCTGTCACTGAGAGCCACCATGATGAAACCGCTGACCACGAAGAAGACATCGACGCCGGCCGCGCCGATCGTGAAATGCAAGCCGGTGCGCTCGCCGGCATGAAAGATCACGACGGCTATCGCTGCGAATGCCCTCAGGTACTGAATTGAGTAGAGCGTCTGCATCCTGGGTATCCTTCAGCGCGGGGTTTAGGCGGTCGGGCGCCCCCGATAAGCGTTCAGCCCGTACGGGCGCTGTTCAGACTGGAAACATATTGATCGAAATAGGGGCGGGAGAGGCGGGACTGCGCGATCGTCAGCTTCCCGACGGCAAAATAGAGGAGGAACGAGCCGATATGATAAGGATGCATGATGTCGATCTCGACAAAGGAACGGACCAGCAACAGGCTGGCTATGCCGAAGAGGAGAAGCGACCCGGGGTTCCTGTCGACGGTCAGCAGTCGTCTCAGGTGACTGACGACGGTCGTCAGCAGAATGAGGGTAAGCAGAAGCGTGCCGGCCAATCCGGTTTCCACCATGGCTTCGATATAGGTGTTGTGGAAATGGAAGCCGCTTCGCGAGGCGATGTAGAAGTCCTGCCACAATCGTTCCGCTTCGGAAAACCCCGGCACCCAATAGGCCTGATAGCCGATTCCGAAATAGGGATTATCGCGAGCTGCGGCGATGCCCTGCTGCCAGAGATAGGTTCTGCCGGTCAGGGTCGCATCCTTGCCGAAGACGGAGAGGATCACATCCATCGCGCCGAATTGCAGTGCCCCAACGCCTATGACTGCCATCACGATCAGGGACGCGGCGAAGAATACCCGTCGGTTCTGTGGCGTAAAGAACATGATGACCTGCATACCGACACAGAGAGCCACGGCACCAAGCGTCGTAATGACGGATGTTGCCGATTGTGACGCGGCGAGGGAATAGACCGAAAGCAGGCCAATCAGGCCGGAGGCGATGAACCAGAGACCGCGCGCCCGGAAGATCAACACCGTTGCATAGGAAAAGAAAACGCCGAGCGAAGCATAAAGGCCGAGCTGGTTCTTGGAGGAAAAGGCGCCGACGAAACTGTAAGTGCCATCAAGCGAATCGTAGAGATAGGTGCCGAACAGAAGCGAATACAGCAATACCAGCCCGCATCCAGCGACGGCGCCGCGCGATAGAGTGGCGACGGTCATCGTCCGCATTGCGATCAGCGCACAGATGATGTGCGTCAGATACTGTACGGATGCACGCATCGATACCGGAGGAGCCGCCGACCAGAAGACCGACAGGAAACAGAAGAGTGCGAAGGAGAATATCCACAGGTATCTGAAGGAGTTGCCGAGGACGCGGCGATAGTCGATCAGGACGAGCGGAAACCAGACGGCATAATAGGCCAGGATGGAAACCTGCCCCAACCGGCTCGAATAGGCGAACACGAAGAAAGAAAGCGCGATCGCAGCCACGCCATAGACTTCATTGCGGGCCGGATCGATCAGCGCAGATTTGGCTATCCTCATGCATGCCTCATTGCATCAAAAGCTCGGAACTGACCTTGATGACATCGCCGGGCAAGAGCCTGTCGTTTTCGCCCACCATGACTTCCTTCGGCCCTTCTCCCTGGTCCCGCACCACGACATATTTGATGGTGGCAGCCTTGCCGGTAGGGTCGAATTTCAGCGCTTCAGCGGATTGGGCCAGCGCTTCCGACATCAGTTCGCGGCTGGTGCCGAGCTGCAGCCCGAGTTTTTCAAGCTCGGCTTCGGTATCCTGCAGTTCCTTGGCGCGTTGCGCCTCCCAGTCATTACGCAGATTGACTTCGTCCTGATTGGCCTGGTTAATGTCCTGCTTGGCGCGAAGTGCTGCCGTATCCGTATCCAGCATGTTCGATTCGAGATCGGCTGCCCGCTCCTCGGCCGTCAGGCGCCGGCTGGAAGTGGCAAGGCCTTGTTCGGTCAGCTTGGCCATCTTGTCGCGGTCCTCGGCGACAAGCTGCAGCCGGCGCTTCTGTGTCTCGGACTTCTGGGCTAGCGATTGGACTTCCTTTTCGAGCAGTTCCCTGAGATCGGCCAATGCTTTCAATTGAGTTTCATAACGATCCCGCCGGGATTTCATGAGCGCCGCCTCGCTGGCGATAAGCTGGTCGGCATTTGCGACATTCTGAAGCTCCGGCGGGACCTTCAGTTCATCGGCGCCGGCGACTTCCGCAAGCAGGCGGGCGCGACGGGCAAAAAGCCGGCTGCGCCCGGAATCATAGACTACCGCTTCGCCGCGAGCATTAATGAAATCACGGGCGAAACGTTGTCCTGCATCGGACCGGCGGAGCCCGCCGGCGAGGCTGACGGCCTTCAGAACCGTCAGGTTGGGGCCATAGGGATATTCGCCGGGCCTATCGACATCGCCGGTTACGAAAACCGGACGGAATTCAGCGATTTCCACCGAGGCCGATGGCAAGTTGCGTAATGCGAACTTGCTGCGCAGCTCTTCACCGATGGCTTTTGCCACGTCGGCGGTCGTCTTTCCCGCAGCTGCGAGGTCACCGATGAAGGGTAACGAGAGGGAACCCGTTGGCCCTATCGTATAATCGCCGCTGATCGCATCCCAATTTCGAACGGTGCCTTCGGCAGGCTGCCATTCAGCCACCCGAATGCGCAGCTTGTCCATAACACCGAGTTGATATCCGGTTTCATCCGCTGCGGCGCTTTCGGTCGATATGACAAGGAGCGCTCCAACCAGAAAGCATAAAATCCTCCATGCGGAGGCGGTTCGTATCTGCATTTGACTTTTCCTCAAATCGCGCGGTTGCGTCCACGCTTGGGGAGCATCATTTTTCCGAAACCGGCCGCGGACAGGGATTTCGGATTTCTTCTGGGGCAAGAGAAGGCGAACGATTAGTAGCTGCCGCGTGCCAGGCAAACGGCGGGAATCGTTTTCGCAATGATTGCGAAGTCGCCGAGAAGCGACCAGTTCTGGACGTATTGGGTATCGAAAGCGATGCGGGTTTCGTAGGAGACGTCGTTGCGACCGCTGATCTGCCAGAGACCCGTGAGGCCCGGGCGGGTCCGCAGGTAATAAGCGGCAAAGCTGTCGTAGAGGTTCAGTTCCTCATCGACGACAGGTCTTGGACCGACCACGCTCATTTCACCTCGAACAATGTTGATGAGCTGCGGGAGTTCATCGAGGCTGAGTTTGCGTAGCACTGTCCCAACAACCGTCACACGCGGGTCGACCTTGAGCTTGCGGGTGGCCCGCCACTCCTCGGCTGCTTGTGGGTTGGCGTTCAGATAGTTTCGCAGGACCTCGTCGCCATTGACAGCCATCGTGCGGAACTTGAGGCATCTGAATGACCGGCCGTTATGGCCTATCCGACGATGCCCGTAGAAGACCGGACCATTGTCGGAAAATTTCACCAGCGCCGCAATCATCAGAAAGATCGGGCTGAAAAGGATGAGGGCTAGAGCGGCTGCGGTGATGTCGAAGGTACGTTTTGCCAAGCCACCGGTCGGGAAAGCCAAGTCGGCTTGGTCGGGGCTTGAAAACGGCGAACCTGCCGAACGTGTCGCTGACTTCATAGAGTTAACTCCATTTAGGTTTTGCGATAGTCGGTGCCATTGCGGCGCGTTATTCCGAGCCTATGGGATAATAAGTCTGTGTTCGGAATTTGATGCCAGTCAAATTTTTTGCGCGGCCATTTCCGATGGGGCGCCGCTGCCGGCTGGGGGATGCCGGAGGGATATTGGTTAACTTGAGAGGCGTTGGTTTATATGTTTGGAAATACTAATTCTTGTATGTAAAATCCTGTTTGTTGCGAATAGTTTCCGACTGTGTCCGGTTATTTCCCGCTTTTTGTCTCGTCGCTGCCCCAGCTACACCCGACCGTGCTTCTTTGAGAGTGGGACCAAAGTAGCTTGCACTTAGGACCAAAGGCCCAGCCCTGCTGCGCCGCAATACAATGCTGCGCTGCAATAATCGTAGGTGTGCCGTCTTAAGCTTTGTAACAAAAGTTGATCGCATAACCGGCCACTCTACCCGACGCAACTGGTGAATTGTTCCAAACGCGGCGAAACCGGGCTAAAATATGGCGAAAACGAGGCGTAAGCATTGTGGTACGGGGGTATCAAGCGCTATGACGGGCTATATTTTCACGGAACTTGCGAAACCTTACGAAAGTTTCACCAATAGCCTGACATAATCGAGATAGGAAACTTGAATCCTCTCCTGCAGGCTCCTATGGTTGTTCCATTGGGAGAGGAGCCGAAAGATCGATGAACTGAGCAAGTTTAAGTTCGGGAGGAGGAATTATGTACGCACCGCGCGTCTTTGTCAGCATGACAGGGGTACTGATCGTTTTTGCGGTGTCTGCGTATTTTATGACCGGATCGTTTTATACGGCGCTTATACAGACATTGATCTGTGCCGTACTTCTCCAGGTCGGTTATTTCATCGGCGTTCTTTACCTGGTGCGGCGCGAAAAGAAGCTTCGCGAAGAGAACATTTCATCAGAGGCGGCCACCATCAAAAACTCGAAGGACAGCAATCGACGCGACGGTCTGCGCGCCGATGCCGCTCCGAATTTACCCGCCAGTGACACCTGATTTGTCTCGTTCAAGCTTTTTTCAGGAGATTTCACACGAGGGCCATTTTCCTGCGTCCATAGTTCCACCAACCGATGAAGCTTGGAGAGGGCTATGGCTGAAACCACTCACCAGACAATCTGCGTCATCATCGCGGCCAAGAATGCCGCCGAAACAATCGGGGTCGCGATTCAATCGGCCCTGAATGAGACGCATGTCGGCGAGGTCGTCGTGGTCGATGACGGTTCGACGGATGCGACGGCGACGGTTGCACGGCAAGCCGATGACGGATCGGGTCGCCTGACCGTCGTTTCCTTTGAAAAAAACCGTGGTCCTTCGGCTGCCCGCAACCACGCCATTGCGATATCGCGCGCCCCGCTGATCGCCATCCTCGATGCCGACGATTTCTTCTTTCCCGGCCGTTTCGCGCCGATGCTCGAAGAGGATGGATGGGATCTCATCGCCGATAACATCGCCTTCATCTACGAGCCAACCGAAATCATTCATCCAGAACGCTTCGAGACGAGGGCGCGTACAATGTCACTCACCGAATTCGTCGAGGGGAATATCTCGAAGCGCGGCGTGAAGCGCGGGGAGACCGGTTTCCTGAAACCGATGATACGTCGGAATTTCCTGGAGGCTCATGGGCTGCGTTACAAGGAGGAGATGCGGCTTGGCGAGGACTATGATTTCTATGTCCGGGCACTGGCAAAAGGCGCCCGCTACAAGGTGATCGAGCATTGCGGCTACGGCGCCGTGGTCCGGCATGATTCGCTCAGCGGTCGGCATCGCACAGAGGATTTGCGCACGTTCTACGAAGCGGACGAGGCAATTCTCGCCGACCGGAGGCTCCCCGACGAGGCGAGGGCCGTCATTACGCGACATCGCGACCATATCCGCGACCGCTACGAGTTGCGTGCTTTCCTCGACGTCAAGTCGCACGCCGGCAAGTTTGCCGCAATTCGCCATATCCTAACCCGCCCGCAGGTGTTGCCGGCGGTGGCGACAGGCATCTTCCTCGACAAGCTCGATCTCCTGCGTTCGAAATCATCTCCGGCGGCGGTTGAGCCTCCGAGGACGCGCTATCTCCTGCCTGGTATCCCTGCCGTTCAGAAATAGTCGCGGCGGATCCCATCCAGCATCGTGCGGAACTGTTCCTTCCGCTCTTCGAGGACATTATCGGGGCTGAGGCGTGGTTCGGCGCGGCCGGCCTGCCAGAGCGCCAGCACGGAGGGAGAGGCCAGAAACTGCTTGGCCATTCCGCGAAGCCCGGTCTGTGAGGGAGGCCTGCGGGTCATGACTTCGCCTCCCGGGTTTTGCGGCGTCGCCTCGGGGGCGGGCTGCTCCCCGTCGAAGCGCACGCCCCAGAAACGGGAGCGTTTGGCGACGGCCTCTGCGCGGGTGGATACCGGCACATAGCGAGGTTCATAGGTGGTGCCGACGGAGCTTGCCCAGTCGTTCCATTTGAAATTGTTGATCGAACGCGAGGTGCTGACAGCAATCCAGGGAACACGGAAGGCATCCGCCAGGATAGCGCCGTGCATGGATTCGGCGATTATCAGCTCCGACTGCGCAATGTGGCGGATGACGGATTTCGCTTCGCCGCGGGGGTCGAGGTAAGCGAGGCCGACCGGCTCGCAAACCGCCTCCCACATGCCGAATTCGGCCGATTCCCAATGGGGAATGAAGGTTTTCCTGTGGACCTTCGGGAGGCTCTGGAATTCCGGCATGTCTGTGATCATTGCCGCCGGATCGGTAATCGCCCTTTCTGGCGGCAGGCCAAGCTTGGCAGCCGTCAACGGACCGCGAACCGCACGCACGTCCCATTCCGCCGGATTGCCGATATCCGGCGGCGTGCCATAACCATAACCGCTGCCCACCACGAGCTTCTTCTGTCCCGCTGGCAACAGGGCCGGATTGAGAACAGTGCCGACACCTACGAGAAGTATCTCCGGATGCACGTCCCGAAAGCCGGGCAGCAGTGCGTCCCAGAGCCAGAGGTTGAGATCGTCGCCGAAATTGCCGTGATGCGATTCCCAGTAGTACGCTTTCATGCGGGCCTCCGTGGGATAATGGTTGAATGGGACGTCTTGGTTTCAGCGAGCGCTGCCACCGAATTTTCCGGCGCCGAGTTCGAAGGCTGCTCGAAGCAAGCCCGGATCACGCAGCACCCAGCGGGCGAGCAGGCCGAAATCCGGAGCCTGACGTCGTTTCACCCGTCCGGCCTGGCTCCAGAGCGCCTGGCGGCGGGCGGTGTTTTTGTAGGATGCGATCGACGCTACGTCGCCAGGGCGGGAGCGGAAACGCTGTTCCAGCGTGTCAAGCGCGACCCAGGTGTTGAACTGCTGGCGCAGGAACTGCGGCGAGCGGTTGTCGATGCTGTGGAAGATGTTGAGGCCCATGCCGCGGCCCGCCCCCGCCTCGTCGCAGAGCAGGGTTCGTTTCGATTTGAGAATGCAGTCGCAGAAGAACAGCACATCTTCTGCAGCCAATCGCAGCGAGGGTTCGAAGCGGATCGTTTCGAAAACCGGCCGCGCGATCACCATGCAGGATAGATGCAGGAAGCTCCAGTTCTTCAGCATCACGCTTGCCAGATTCGACATCTCGATGACGAGGGGATCTTCGGACAGCCGCGTGCCGCCCTCCGCCTTTTCGAGCTCGGCCATGCCGAAATGATAGTAGAACTCGTCGCTCGCCTGCATGGAGGCCCAGTAGCACTCGGCATCGAACCGTGTCATGCAGTCAAACGCGTTCTTCAGATGATCCGGCAGCCAGATGTCGTCCGAATCGAGAAGGGCGACGAAACGAGTTTCCGCCGGTACGTTATCGAGGCCGGTGTTGCGTGCAGCTCCTGGTCCGCCATTTTTCTGGCTGATCACCCGGATGCGCGATTTCCAGGTTTCATCAATGCCTTGAAGCTCGGTGTCGGCGGGAAGGGGGGACTCATCATCGACGATGACTATATCGAAATCCTGATAGGTTTGATCGAAGATCGATTTCAATGCGCGGCCAAGAATGCCGGCCTCTCTTTGGTAAAATGGGATAACAACCGTGAACGTCGCCATGTTTTAGCCCTGCTTCCTTGAAGAATTGCAAGCCACCGACTTTCGCCGGGCTCCGGGTTTAGGCGGCAGCTCGCTGCCGTATTCGACTGACCTCCAGCAACGGGATTCGACCTGTGGCTCCAGGCCACGACACTAAGACCATCACGCAAGTGCCGGCTGGAGCGCACTATCTAAGACCGCTACATTCGGGCTGAAATTTGTCACCATGTCCATTCTGGCAAGACCGCTGACACCGGAAGATGTCGGATCGGGTGGCCGGAGAGGCCACCTAGCCAGCAGTCTATCGACGGATCACCGCCTTTGTGATGACGCTCGGCATGCGCGTTTTCCTGCCTGTTTTGGGCGGACGGGTTAACAAATCTTCGATATGGAAGTGCTGGCTGCACTGCCGCGGGACGGGTTTCCTCCTTGCGGAGCGGGCGCTTCTGAGAAATTTTCCAGCTTATTCGACGTCGCGGGATGCGCGAGCCGGTCAGACGCCTCGCCTGCCTGATTGTGTCGCAGATTTGCCTTAATCTCGCCATATTTTAGCGAAGTCTGAAACGGGAGCGGTAATAGAATACGGACTCCGATAGATTGTTTCGGGGTCGGGAGGAAAAATTTTTCGCGCGTGCTGCGATGCAGCATTTTGGGTTGGAATCACATCGAACTCCCTGTGAATCATAAATTCGTGCGGGCGAGTTGATGGGGCGGGCGCTTGGCTGCCCACGCATCGATTACTCTGTCATCCATCAATTTTTTGCTGCGCCGCCACATTTTGCGCCAAACTCGGCGTGATCATTTTGATAACCGCGGGCCCAAGTCTGCTCTGATTGAAACGGCGGTGAGGGGAGGCACTGCTCAAAAGGGGTGACTCGTTGACTGTTGATCAGAACATATCCTCCCGTATCAATTTGATGCGTATCCTGCTGATCTCAGGCATTGTCTTCGTGCATGTGCCTTATGATCCTCCGACGAGCGCCTTCCTCGGATTGAATGGCTTCTTCGACTGGCTGCGCGTCTTTTTGGGTGACAGCCTGTTTCGCATTGGCGTTCCGTGCCTCAGCGCCATTTCCGGTTATCTGCTGTTCCAGCGCGGCCTGGACGCTTTCGACTATGCCAGGACGCTTCGTTCGAAAGCGAAAACCGTCCTTCTTCCTTTCCTGCTTTGGAATTGCAGCCTGCTCGCCACCGTTTTCCTCCTTCAGCACTTCGATATTGGCGTGGGTTATTTCCCCGACCTTTGGAACGCCTCGACACGAGAGTTCCTGAGTTATGCGCTGGCAACCGAAGGGCTGCCGGTCAATGTTCCGCTCTATTTCCTGCGTGACCTGATCGTCTGCATCATTCTTTCGCCGATCCTTGCCTTTCTGGTGCGCCGCTATGCGGCACCGACGCTTGTGATCCTCTTCGTCCTGGCGATCTTGCCGGAACTGACGCTTGGTATTGTTCTCAAAAAGTCGATTCTCTTCAGCTTCACGTTCGGCATTTTCCTGGCGCTCAACCGGCTGGACCTGAAGGCGCTCGATCGATTCTCGATTGTTGGGACCGCAGCAATGCTCGCAGTCGCCATCTTGCTGTCGATTGGTCTTTTTCGCACCGGCCCGGATTTCCCATGGGCGCTTGATCTTGCGCGCAACACGCTGTCGATCGTTGGCGCGGGGGGATTCTGGCTTATGTCGGCCTTGGCCATCCGGTCGTGGATCGGCCGGCGTCTCGCCGGCACCGGCAGCTTGAGCTTCTGGGTTTTCTGCGCCCATTATCCCTTACTGGTCCTGCTGTGGATGGTCTGGAACCGGATGGCTGGAGATGAGCAGTATCCGCTTTTCTATGCCAGCTCGGTCATCGCCAGCTTCGTCATCCTCACGACATCCAATCTCTTCGTCTCCCGCGCGATGCCGGGCTTCTATGAAATCCTGACTGGCAGCCGCGGGCGAAAGGCGAAGCTTTCCGCCGCGGCGAAATCCTATTCGTCGGCCGGCACCACTCGCTCCGGCGAACCGGCAATGACGCAACAGCAGAGGTGAAACATGATGGCGAAAGCCAGACATCTTCGGCGAGCCTGCCAGATCGCTACCGCAGCCGCGGTGGCGAGCCTTCTTGCACCCATGGCCCAAGCTCAACAGGGTGCGACCGGCAAATCCTTTGTCGAGAACTTCGACAGCCTCGACCGTTCGTTCTGGTACGTCTCCGACGGCTGGAATAACGGCAAGCACCAGAACTGCACTTGGTCGAAGAACCAGGTGCGCGTTGAAAATGGCCTACTGCAGTTGGAATTTGCCGAGCGGAAGACCAGCAACCGCAACTATGTCTGTGGCGAGATCCAGACCAAGGCGCGCTTCGGCTACGGTACATATGAGGTGCGGATGAAGGCTGCGACCGGTTCCGGGCTGAACTCTGCCTTCTTCAGCTATATCGGACCAACCGACAAGAAGCCGCACGATGAGATCGACTTTGAGGTCCTCGGCAAGAACACCGGCCAAGTTCAGGTGAACCAGTACATCAACGGCAAGGGCGGCAATGAGAAGCTTGTGCCGGTCGCCGGCGGCGCGGACCAGGGCTTCAACGATTACGCCTTCATCTGGGAGGAGAACCGCCTCCGTTACTTCGTGAACGGCAAGCTTGTTCAGGAGGTGACGGACAAGGCGACGATACCTTCGAACGCCCAGAAGATATTCCTGAGCCTCTGGGGCACCGATACACTCAAACAATGGATGGGTGCGTTTTCCTACACTCAACCCACGACGATGACCATTGACCGTGTCGCGTTCACGGCGATGGGCGAAGACTGCCGCTTTCCAGAATCCGTGCTCTGCACGCTCGATTGAGGCGGTCTGCGGCTCGTTGCCCGATGCGGTCCCTGAGAGCCGGAAGGCTCGAAAAAGGAGTTGGACGATTTGACATTGAACGTTCTTTATCTCGCGCATGATCTCGCGGATGCGGCGATCCGGCGGCGGGTGCTGACCTTGAAAGCGGGCGGTGCAAGCGTCACTGTTGCCGGTTTCGAGCGCGGCGCGAACGTGCTGTCCGACGAGCGGGATGTGCCGACGATTGTGCTCGGAAGAACAGCGGATGCCCGCTTCGCACAACGTATCGGCGCCGTGGTGGCCGCGCGCATGGTGCTGAAGCGAAAGCTCTCGGGAATCACCCGGCCCGACGTTATCATCGCCCGCAACCTGGAAACCCTTGCGCTTGCCGGCCACGCTGCCTCGCTTTTCGATCGCAATGTTCCGGTCGTCTACGAATGCCTCGATATTCACCGGCTTCTCCTCGATGAGGGGATAAAAGGCCGCCTGATGCGGCAGGCTCAACGCTTCTTCGGCAATCGCGCCAGCCTGTTGATCACCAGTTCGCCGGCTTTCGTCGAGAATTTCTTCAAGCCGCGGTCAGGTCTCGATCTGCCGGTCCTGCTTCTGGAGAACAAGGTTCTGGCCCTGAAGCCGGAACTTATGCCCGCCTCAGTCGCGCCGAGACCACCAAGACAGGGGGCGCCTTGGCGGATTGGCTGGTTCGGAGCGATCCGGTGCCGAAAATCACTGGACAGCCTGATCGATTTCGCGGCGCGGATGGACGGCAGGGTCCAGATCGTCCTGCGCGGTCGCCCGGCATATAGCGAGTTCGACGATTTCGATGCGAAGGTCAGTGCTGCCCCGCATGTGGAATTCCACGGCGCCTACCGCAATCCGGAGGATCTCGCGGCGATCTATGGCGATGTCCATTTCACATGGGCGATCGATTTCTTCGAGGAAGGGCTCAATTCGAGCTGGCTACTGCCGAACCGCCTTTATGAAGGAGGGCTCCACGGCGCAGTGCCGATCGCGCTTTCGGGGACCGAGACCGGCCGGTTTGTCGAGAAACGTGACATTGGCGTGACGCTCGACAACGCGATGCCGGAAACGCTTGAGGCTCTGTTCGAGGGCATGACCGAGGCACGCTACGCCGATCTCGCTTCTAGAATTTCAATTATTGAACGGAATCAATGGATCACGGGTCAGGCGGAATGCCAGGCCCTTGTCTCCAGACTCGCCGCCCTACATCCCAACCTCTCGTCGCCGGCAGACATGCCGGTCGTGTCAACCGTGCAGTCGTGAGGTTGAGTATGGTTTCGCGTTCTCACTGCAATGCCCAGATTTCCAGCGTCCGGACGCTCCTCGTGATCCCTTGCCTGAACGAGGCGGCAACGATCGAGCCGCTCTTGCGCAAGCTGAACGGACAGCGCGGCGAGATGGACATGTTGCTTGTTGTGGCGGACGGCGGCAGCCATGATGGCACGCGGGATATCGTGCAAAAGCTTCTGCCTGAGATACCCCGACTTCTGCTTCTGGAAAACCCGAAGCGCATCCAGAGCGCCGCGATCAATCTTGCCGTGGACCGTTTCGGGCAGGATCGCGACTATCTCATCCGTATCGATGCGCATGGTGACTATCCAGACGGGTATTGCCGGACCTTGCTGGAGGAAGCGCTCGATATGCAAGCCGATTCCGTCGTGGTCGGCATGGAGACGGTCGGCTTCGGCCTGTTCCAGAAGGCGACGGCCGTGGCGCAGAATTCCAAACTCGGCAATGGCGGCTCCAAGCATCGGGCCGGTGGCGGCGGCGACTGGGTGGATCACGGTCATCATGCGCTCATGCGGATCGAGGCCTTTCGCGCTGTCGGCGGATACGACGAGAATTTCAGCCACAACGAGGATGCGGAGCTGGATTTCAGACTGCGCGCCGCGGGCTTCCGCATCTGGATGACCGGCAAGACCTTCATGACCTATTATCCGCGGGCGAGTGCCCCGGCTCTCTTCCGGCAATATCTCGCCTATGGCCGCGGCCGCGCGAAAAACCTCATCAAGCATCGCTCGATCCCGAGGCTACGTCAGGCGATCCCGCTCGCGGTCGCTCCTGTTGTCGTCGGCGCGTTCCTCGCCTTGCTTCATTGGTGGGCCGCGGTGCCGCTGGCGATCTGGGCTGCGGCCTGCCTCGGCTACGGCTTCTGGATGGCCGTGGGGCAGAAAAACCCCTACGGCCCGCTCGCCTCGCTCTCGGCGATGATCATGCATTTCGCCTGGTCGGCTGGCTTCTGGCTGGAACTGATCGGCATTCGTCCAGGGAGGGCCGCTTGATGACGGCAGGAGAAAAGCCGGTTCGCATCGATATCGGCGTCTGCACCTATCGCCGACTGGAACTGCAGGCGACGCTCATGTCATTGTTTTCGCTGAGCGTTCCGGCGGGTGTCGAACTGCGCCTGATCGTTGCCGACAACGATGCAATTCCGAGCGCGCGCACTCTGGTAGACGGCCTGCGCAACCGGTCGCCCTTTCCGATCAGCTATGTCCATTGCCCGAAATCGAATATCTCGATTGCCCGCAACGCCTGCCTGACCGAATGCAATGCGGATTATCTTGCCTTCATCGATGACGACGAGACGGCTACGCCCCGATGGCTCGCCGAGCTATTTGCAGCGGTGATGCTTACCGGCGCAGACGCGATACTCGGCCCCGTCCGGGCGGTCTACGGAGCACGGAGCACCTCATGGATGCGCAAGGGGGATTTCCATTCCACCATGCCCGTCTGGGTCGGTGGCAGGATCAGGACCGGCTACACCTGCAACGTATTGCTCGACATGCGTTCGCCCGTGGTTGCGGGTCGCAAGTTTGCCTTGTCGCTCGGCCAGAGCGGCGGCGAGGACACGCATTTCTTCACAGCGCTCACCGATGCCGGTGGGCGCATTGAATTTGCCCAGGAGGCGATTGTCGAGGAAATCGTTCCGGAAAAACGGGCGAGCTTTTCCTGGCTTGCAAAGCGACGCTTCCGCTCGGGCCAGACGCATGGGCGCATTCTTGCCTCCAAGCATGCTGGTTTGAATCGGGTCAAACAGATGGGGCTTGCCGGTTCGAAGTTTGCCTTTTGCGCGGCGATGGCCGCAGCCACGGCCTTTTCCCCGGTCATCCGCAACCGTTATGCCCTTCGTGCGGCTCTGCACGCCGGCGCCGTTTCCGGCACGCTCGGCATGCGCGAGATTCGCCAATATGGAGCCGCTGAAGCAGCATGAGCACGTTCGTACACCAACCCGACGTGAGCTTCGTGATTGCCGCCTACAATGCGGAAGATACGATCGAGCGTGCGATTGCGAGTGCGCTGGCTCAGATCGGGGTGACCATGGAGGTCATCGTCATCGACGACTGCTCGACGGACGGCACGCGCGAGCGGGTGCGTGCGCTTGCGGATGATCGGGTGCGGCTGATCGTTCAGGAGAGGAATGGCGGACCGGCTGTTGCCCGCAATGCCGGCCTTCTTGTCGCCCGCGGCCGCTGGATCGCCATCCTCGATGCCGACGATACTGTCTATCCGGCAAGACTTTTGATGATGCTCGAAAGGGCGGAGGCTGCCGAGGCTCAGATCGTCGTCGACAATATCGATGTCATCCCCATCGAGGGCGGAAAGCCGCAGACGATGTTTCCCAGGGAAGAACTGACGCGGCGGCCGCTCATGACGCTTGCCGATTTCATCGGCTCGAACGTGATTTTCCGGTCGACCTTCAACTTCGGCTACATGAAGCCGGTCTATGAGCGGGATTTCCTTGAACGCCACGGACTACTCTTCGACGAGACGCTGCGGATCGGGGAAGACTATCTGTTGCTCGCCTCCGCCCTTGCAAGCGGCGGCGAGTGCGCAATCATGCCGGATGTCGGCTATGTCTACCATCTTCGGCAGGGCTCGATTTCGCGGGTCCTGGAACAACACCACCTCGACGCGATGCTGGCGTCCGACCGGGCCTTCCTCTCCCGCTATACGCTGGATGAGAAGGCTATGGCTGCCCAGCGCCGACGCACCCGCAGCCTCGTCGAGGCGGGTGCGTTCCTCACGCTGGTCGAGGATATCAAGAAAGGCTCCGTCAGGGGCTTCCTGAAAACAGCGATCGGAAATCCGCGTGCATTGAGACATTTGCGCATGCCGATTGCTGTCCGCATGCGCCGGCTGTTGGGGAACGGCTGGCGCCAACTGAAATCCGATCGGATAGGGCGGGGGCGCCCTCGAGAAAGGACGAAGGAATGGATATGAATAGACCAGTTCGAAAGGCGGTGATTCCCGTCGCAGGCAACGGCACTCGGTTTCTGCCGGCCACCAAGGCCATGCCGAAGGAGATGCTGACGATCGTCGATCGTCCCGTCGTCCAGTATGCCGTCGATGAGGCCATGCAGGCGGGAATCGAGAACATCATCTTCGTGACTAGCCGCAACAAAACGGCGATCGAGGACTATTTCGACAGTGCGCCGGAACTGATTGCCACGCTGACCCGCTCCGGCAAGACGGTCCAGGTTACCCAGCTTGAAAAGATGCTGCCGGTCGCCGGCACCGTCAGCTACACGCGTCAACAGGTCCCGCTCGGGCTCGGTCACGCGGTCTGGTGTGCCCGGGAACTGGTGGGCAACGAACCATTCGCGCTCTTGCTGCCCGACATGGTCTCCTACGGTCCGCAAGGCTGCATGGCCGGGCTGATGGAGCTTTATGAGGAAGTCGGCGGCAATGTCTTTGCGGTAGAAGAATGCTCACCCGAGGAGACGTCCAGCTATGGCATCGTCGGTGTCGGCCACTCCGTCAGGCACGGTTTCGAGGTGACCGAGATGGTCGAGAAGCCCAAACCGTCCGAAGCGCCGTCTAATTATTACCTGAATGGTCGCTATATTCTGCAACCGGAAATCTTTGAATTGCTTGCGCGTCAGGAACGGGGTGCCGGCAATGAGATCCAGCTTACGGATAGCATGCACAAGCTTGCGAAGGCCCAGCCGTTCCATGCACACCCCTATCAGGGACGCACTTTCGACTGTGGCAGCAAGCGTGGCTTCATCGAAGCGAATGTCGCGTTCGCCATGTTGCGTGCGGATATGGGAGCGGAGATTTACGCCTCCCTCAAGGAACTGATGATGTCACACGAGACACGCGTCCAGGCAGCTTGATGCAGCTTGAAATCATTCGCGGCGGACGGCAGCGCGGCTGCCGCCCGTCACACCAACGCTCCGGAAAGCGAGCTCCATGGATCAGGTAAACTTTCGACCACGAACGATATTTCCCGGCGAGACGCGCGACAGCGACACGTTCATTGATCTCGACAAGCTCTGGGCGGCGGCGTTTCGCCGCCTGGGCGTGATCGTCGTGTGCCTCATCGCCACCGTCACGCTTGCGGGGCTTTACCTCCTCACCGCGCAGCCGACTTACACGGCGATGACGCAAATCCTGATTGACGAAAATCTCTCGCGTTATGCCGAGGACGAGCGAGACAGCCAGACCGCCCAGCAGATCGACAACCGCATGTCGAGTGCGGTGGAGATCCTGAAATCCAAGGCATTGGCGTTACGGGTCGTCGACAAGGGCAAGTTCGACCAGAACGAAATACTGGTCAATCCGCCGCAATCGCCGGTCGCTCTTGCCAAGGGAGCGGTTCGCAGCATCGTCGCCCTGGTCACCCCCGGCGATCCGCCGCTTTCGGAAGAGCTTGCCCGCATGGGCCGGCGTGAGAAGGCCGCCGCTGTCCTGCAGCAGTCCCTGACCGTCGAACGCGTCGGACGCAGCTCGGTGATTGCGGTTTCCGTCAGGTCCCCTGATCGGCAGCTTTCGGCATCGATCGCAAGAACCTATGCCGATTCCTATCTGACCGATCAGCTCAATGCCAACTTCGATGCGTCTGAACGAGCCTCGCTGTGGCTGCAGGAACGGCTCAACGATCTTAACAGCCGTTCGCAGCAGGCGGCGCTTGCCGTCGAGCAATATAAAATCGAGCACAATCTCGTCTCGCCACGCGGAGAACTGCTTTCGACGCAACAGCTTTCCGATCTGAACAGCCAGTTGATCGTGGCCCAGGCAGATGCCGCAGCCGCTTCGGCCCGCTACGAACAATACAAGGCGATCACCGACAAGGGGCCGGATGCGGCTGTCCAGAACGCGGTCGTTTCAGCACGCGATACGGACAATACGGTCATTCAGGACTTGCGGAAGCGTTATATCGCGATCAACGACCGAGAGCAGGGGGTCATCCAGCAGTTCGGGGCAGATCACCCGCAGGCTGTCGCGCTGAAAGCGGAAAAGAACGATGTCGCGCAACAGATCTATCGCGAATTGCAGCAGTTGATGGGAAGCTTCCGCAATGAGTTCGAAGTGGCAAGCTCCCGGGAAAAGTCGCTGCGCGATAGCATCGACCGCGTCGCCGGGCGGAATTCGGAGGCCAATGTCTCAATGGTCCAGTTGCATGAACTGGAGCAGAAAGCGGCGGCGCTGAAGTCACTTTACGAATCCTATCTAGGCCGTTTCGAAGAAGCCACCCAGCGGCAATCCTTCCCGATTGCCAAGGCGCGGGTGATCTCAGATGCCGGTATTCCGACGGCGCCGTCCAGCCCTCGCAAGACGCTGACGATGGCGCTTTCGATCGTGCTCGGCCTGCTTATCGGCGGTGCGGCGGCGACGCTGCTTGAATTCCGCGAGCGGTTCTTCCGCACCGGCGACGACGTGCAGGACAAGCTGGGCCAACGTTTCCTCGGGTATCTGCCGAGGGTCAGCAATGCTCTGGTGGAAGACAAATCGACGTCTTCGGCCCCTCCTGCGCCACCGACGGAGAATGAGGCGGCTGGTGTACCTGCCGGCAACCCGATTTCATCCAGACGTCTGATGCGGATTGCCGTGGAGGCGCCCCGTTCGCAGTTTGCCGAGACGCTGCGCAATACCAAGCTTGCCTGCGATATCATGCTGCAGGATCGGAAATGCCGGGTGATCGGCGTTGTATCCTGCCTGCCCGGCGAGGGGAAATCCATGGTTGCTGCAAACTTCGCCGGCCTGCTCGCCTCGACCGGCGTGCGGACGCTGGTGATCGATGCCGACCTGCGAAATCCCGGCCTCAGCCGCATGCTTGGCAGCGAGCCGGAGGTCGGCCTTGTGGAAGTCATCCTCCAGAAGACGTCATGGACGAGCGCTGCACGTGTCGATCGCAGATCGCGGCTGACGATCCTGCCGATGACCATGCGGAGCCGCAATCTCGCCCATACAAGCGAGCTCCTGGCGTCCTCCGGCATGAGCCAGTTCCTCGAAAGCATCAAGGAAACGTTCGACGTCATCGTCGTCGATCTCGCACCGCTTATCCCGGTGATCGATGCCAAGGCTTTCGAACCCTATGTCGACGGCTTCGTCTTCGTGACGGAATGGGGCGCGACGCCCGCGAAAGCGGTGCAGTCCGTGCTGCGATCCGAGCCGCAGATCGCCTCGAAGACGGTCGGCGTCATCCTCAACAAGACGGAGATGTCGGAACTGCATAAATACGCTGATCCAGGCGCACCGGAGCGGCTGCGCAGCAGCTATCTTTCCTACTACAAGGACAAGGAAGGGGCCGCGCCGGCGCCACGATAAACCGAGAAGGGGCGGTTTCATCGCCCTTTTTTGTTTATCGACGTTCCGCCCTCAGGCACTGGCGGCAAGTTGTTCGCTCAAAGGATCGGTGTTGGCAACGAGGATTGCCTTGCCGAACACCTCGCCGATGCCGATCAGCACGGGTTCGTCGACACCGATCTCTGTCATCGCCGCTGTCATATCCCTAAGCGATCCGGTCCAGCGCTTTTCGTTTGGCCTGGATACTGCACTGACGATCACGGCCGGCATGGCAGGCGTCATGCCGGCTTCAACGAGTTTCGTGGCGATTTCGCCGGCGGTGCGACCGGCCATGTAGTAGATCGTCGTCGTCCGCGGGTCGGCGAGACCGTTCCAGTCGAGATTGTCGGGCAGCGTACCTTTGCGGGAATGGCCGGTGACGAAGCGGACGCCTTGTGCATGATCGCGATGGGTAAGCGAAACACCGAGCCGCGAGGCCATGGCGCTCGCCGAGGTGATGCCCGGCACGACATCGACCGGAATGCCCTGGCGTTCCAGGCAGGCAATCTCCTCGCCGGCCCGGCCGAAGATCATCGGGTCGCCGGACTTCAGGCGGACCACGCGTTTGCCGGCCTTGGCGAACTTCGCCATCATGTCGTTGATGTCTTCCTGCCGGCAGCTCACGCGACCGCCGCGTTTACCGACCAGCATGCGCTTCGCCTCACGACGGGCGAGTTCCAGCACTTCGTCAGAGACGAGATCGTCGAAGAGGATGATGTCGGCGGCCTGTAGTGCACGCACCGCCTTGAGCGTCAGCAGTTCGGCATCGCCAGGACCGGCTCCGACGAGCGTGACGCGGCCGGTGGCGGGGGCTTCCGCGAGCCTTTCGGCATCGCTTAGAAGCACCCCGCCGGCACCCTCCTCCGGCGCATTCGAACTTGCAAAGACACAATCGACAAAGCGTTCCCAAAATGCACGGCGCTGCGGACCAGGCGCCAACCGTTCATTGACCCTCTCCCGCAGCGATTGCGCAAGCTCTGCCCAGTTCTTGAGCGAGGCCGGCAGCAGCGTTTCGATGCGCCGGCGGATCGCCTGAGCAAGGATCGGCGCGGCACCATCCGTCGAGATCGATACGACGACCGGCGAGCGGTTGACGATCGAGCCGAACTGGAATTGGCAGAAGGTGGGCTTGTCGATCACGTTGACCGGCACGCCGGCTGTGCAGGCTGCATTGAAGAAGGCTTCGGCTTCACCCTGTTCGTCGCAATCGGCGACCGCCAGGGCGGCGCCCTCGAGCGCCTCAGTGTTCCATCCGTCGAAGTGCCGCACAAATCGGCCCTGCGGATGCTCGGCATCTCGCTCCACCAACCTCTCGAAAGTCCCTGAAAGTTCTTCCGCGTAGACATGCACCTCGGCACCGCAGGCGGCCAGAAGTTCGGCTTTCCAGGCGGCGGCATCGGAGCCTCCCGCGACGATCGCCCGCTTGCCTTCGAGCGCCCAGAAGACTGGAAGCTTCGCCAGTGCCGTCATGCGGGCAGACGCTTCGTTCCGCTGCTGTTGCAGAAGGTTCATCATTCCGCAGCCACCATCATCAGGCTTTCGAGTTTGATGAAGAGTTTGCCGTTTTCGTTTCTGACGGGGATGGTCCGCACTTCACCATCGTCGGCGCCGAGCGCCTTGCCGGTTTCGAGCGAGATTACCCAGTTGTGCAATGGGCAGGTGACCGCCTTCTGATGAACGATGCCCTGGCTGAGAGGACCGCCTTTATGTGGGCAATGATCCTCGATTGCGAAGACCTCGTTCTCGGCGGTGCGGAAGACGGCGATCTTGCCCTGCGGCGTCTTCACACAGCGCGCGCCTCTGAGCGGGATATCGGAAATATCGCCGATCGGGTGCCAATTCATATCCAACTCCATCACTCGGCCGCCTGCGGATAACCGACGGTCGCCATCGGCTTGAACTCGTGCTTGTCCTTGCCGGAAACACGTTCCGACCAGGGATCGACCTGCGCGAACTTCTGGGAGAACACGAAACGTTCGTAATAGGCCTTGCGCTTGTCGTGATCCTCCATGATCTGCCGGCGGATCTCGTCGAGCCCGATGCGCTTGGCCCACTTGTAGATGCGCTCCAGATATCGGGCCTGCTCGCGATACATCTGGGTCAGCGCGACGATATGCTCGAGCGCCTCGTCCTCGGTCCTGACGAGGCCCAACACCTCCGTGCCCTTGATGTCGAGGCCGGCGGCGCCGGCGAAGTGGATCTCGAAACCGGAATCGACGCAGATGACGCCGATGTCCTTGCAGGTCGCCTCGGCGCAATTTCTGGGACAGCCGGAAACGGCCATCTTCAGCTTTGCCGGCGTCCAGGACCCCCACATGAACTTCTCGATGCGGATGCCCAGTCCGGTCGAATCCTGGGTGCCGAAGCGGCACCAGTCGGAGCCGACGCAGGTCTTTACGGTGCGAAGCCCCTTGGCATAGGCCTGGCCGGAAACGAAACCGGCCTTGCCGAGATCGGCCCAGACGGAGGGAAGGTCTTCCTTCTCGACGCCGAGCAGGTCGATGCGCTGGCCGCCGGTTACCTTCACCATCGGAATGGCGAATTTGTCGACCACATCGGCGATCGCACGCAATTCCTGCGAATTGGTCACGCCGCCCCACATGCGCGGCACGACCGAATAGGTGCCGTCCTTCTGGATGTTGGCGTGGACGCGTTCGTTGATGAAGCGCGACTGGTAGTCGTCGGCATATTCGTCCGGCCAGTCGCAGACGAGGTAGTAGTTGAGTGCCGGACGGCACTTGGCGCAGCCGCAGGACGTCTTCCATTCCAGTTCCTGCATGACGGCCGGAATGGTCTTCAGCTTCTTTGCCTTGATGAGTCGGCGCACATCGTCATGGCCAAGCTCGGTGCAGGGACACATGGGCTGCACGGCTGCGGGATTGTATTTGTCGCCGAGAGTGAGTGCCATAAGCTGTTCGACGAGACCGGTGCAGGAGCCGCAGGAGGCCGACGCCTTGGTATGGGCGCGCACGTCGTCCAGAGAGGTCAGGCCCTTGGCAGTGATCGTCGCAGTGATCTTGCCCTTGCAGACGCCGTTGCAGCCGCAGATTTCAGCATCATCCGGCAAGGCTGCAACGGCCGCCATAGGGTCCAGCGGGGATCCTCCCTGATAGGCCTGGCCGAAGATCAGCGTGTCGCGCATCTCGGAGATGTCGGTCGCCTTCTTCTTCAGATCGTTGAACCAGGCGCCGTCGGATGTCTCGCCATAGAGAACGGTACCGATAATGCGGTTGTCCTTGATGACGAGGCGCTTGTAGACGCCGGCGGTCGCATCGCGAAGCACGATTTCCTGCCGGTCGTCACCATCGGCGAAGTCACCGAGCGAATAAAGGTCGATGCCCGTTACCTTGAGCTTTGTCGGTGTGTCCTGATGGACGAAGCCGGCCGTCGTCTCACCCGCAAGATGAGCCGCTGCGACGCGGGCCATTTCATAGAGCGGCGCGACGAGGCCATAGACCTGACCTCCGACCTCGGCGCATTCGCCAAGCGCCAGAATATCTCCATCCGAGGTTCCCATGCCGGCGTCGACGACAATGCCGCGGTTGACGGCAAGGCCGGCTTCCTTGGCGAGCGTCACATTCGGGCGGATGCCGACGGCCATGACGACGAGAGTTGCCGGGATGACACGGCCGTCGTCCAGTTCAACGCCTTCGACCTTGCCGTTGCCGATGATCTGTTTGGTGTTGGCCTTGCAGAGGACCTTGATGCCGCGCTCCTCGACGGCCTTCTGCAGCAGATAGCCGGCGGCGGGGTCGAGCTGACGTTCCATCAACGTCGGCATGACATGCAATACGGTCACATCCATGCCGCGCTGGGCAAGGCCGGCCGCGGCTTCGAGCCCTAGAAGGCCGCCGCCGATGACGATTGCCTTCTCGCGCGACTGGGCGGCGAGCAGCATGGCGTTGACGTCATCGAGGTCGCGATAGGTGATGACGCCTGGCAGGTCCTTGCCCGGCACCGGGATGATGAACGGTACAGAACCGGTGGCGATCACCAGCTTGTCGTAGCTTTCGGTAACGCCGTGATCAGACGTTACGGTCTTCTTTTCACGGTCGATCGCGACGATCTTGTGACCCTTGTAGAGGGTGATGCCATGATCGATGTACCAGCCGTCGCCGTGAATAACGATCTGCTCATAGGTCTTTTCGCCGGAAAGGACCGGTGAGAGCATGATGCGGTCGTAGTTGACGCGCGGTTCGGCGTTGAAGATCGTGATCTCAAAGCGGCCGGGCGCCTGTTCGAAGAGGTGCTCCAGCATGCGCCCCGGGGCCATGCCATTGCCGATGATGACGAGTTTTTCGGTCATGTGCTCATTTCTCCATCAGATTTCTGCTGATGCAGCCTGGGGGATGGGCTCTGCCTGATCTGCAGAGCCCATAAGGTGGCGTTATTCAGCGGCGACGAGAGCCGGGGTCTTTGCCATCGACGCCCGCTTTGCAGCCGTGCGGGAATGCGTCGCATACAGAGAGAGGCCTACGAACGCGAGGCCGCCGACCAGGTTGCCGACCACGGTGGGGATCTCGTTCCAGATGAAGTAGTCCATGATCGAGAACTTGCCGCCGAGCATCAGACCCGAAGGGAAGAGGAACATGTTCACGATGGAGTGCTCGAAGCCCATATAAAAGAACAGCATGATCGGCATCCACATCCCGATCACCTTGCCGGATACCGAGGTGGACATCATGGCGGCAACGACGCCGGTGGAGACCATCCAGTTGCACAGGACGCCGCGAATGAAGAGCGTCAGCATGCCGCCGGCGCCGTGGGCCGCGTAGCCCACCGTCCGGCCTTCGCCGATATGGCCGATCGCCTGACCGACCGCATTCGGTTCGGTGGTGAAGCCGAAGGTGAAGACGATGGCCATCATCACCGCCACCGTCAGCGCGCCGGCGAAATTGCCGATGAAGACGAGGCTCCAGTTGCGCAAGACGCCGCCGGGGGTGACCCCGGGGCGCTTGTCTATGAGCGCGAGCGGCGCAAGTGTGAAGACGCCCGTCAGAAGGTCGAAGCCCATCAGATAGAGCAAACAGAAGCCAACCGGGAACAGGATGGCGCCGGCGAGCGGCTGTCCGGTCTGGACATTGATGGTGACCGCGAAGGCGGCGGCCAGTGCCAGGATCGCCCCCGCCATATAGGCGCGGATGAGCGTGTCCCGGGTGGACATGAAGATCTTGGATTCGCCGGCATCAATCATTTTGGTGACGAAATCGGCGGGCGTGACGTAGGCCATTTCAATTCCCCTTGTTGTTTTGGACGTGGCCGATGACCAGAAATTCAGCACAAAAAAACGCCGCTCGGAGTTTGCGTCCACGGGAAGGGAGGTGTCCCGGATAGCAAAACCTTGCGACGTCGATGTCTGTGTAAACGCTTATGGCGCGCTCATCCGCGCCGATCGCCATTGACCGGTGCAGAAACTATGAAGCAAACCGCGTGCCAATTCCTGGGTTTTTCAGTAAATATCTGAAAACAATTGGAATCTTATCCTGTTAAACTTCTCGCTTAAATTATCGGCGAGTGGCTTCTGTGCAATATTTTTGTGCGATTGCTGAAATGAGAGCATCAGGGATGTGCAGATGCCAATCCCTGTTAGATTTCATGGCTGTCGAAATGGCTTGCAAGAGCACTGCGGACGGCAAATTTTTCGACATAGGCTGGCATGTTCGAGGGGTCGAAAACGTGCCCGTCCATGAAGCGGTCGCCCTCTCTGTCGCCTTCGAGGCCGATATCGGAATCGTCCGGGCCGATGCCTAGAGCTTTCCGATAGAGATCAGGACGATAGGCGCGTTTAGCCGAATTCAGGCCTGCCTCGCTGAAGGTGGTCTGGCCCCAACGGATCATCTGGCTGTAAATCCACAGCGCATGGTTCGGCCGCGGATAGTTCGCGAAATCGCGATGGAACGTGAAATAGTCGGCGATGACCCGGCGGTTGCCTTTGGCGTCCAGACTGAATTCGCCGGCAAGCACATGGCGGATGATATCGACAGGGGCCGCGATGAAGCGCGGATCGGCCAGCGCCTCGGCCAAAGCGTCATGGTTTTCGGCATCGTCGCACCAGCGCGCCGCGGCATCCAGCGCGACAATGAGCCGTGAGACGGTCTCCGGATGACTTTCGGCCCATTCCGGTCGCATACCGATGACCTTTTCCGGTGCGGACGGCCAGATGTCCTGCTTGGCGGCGACGATACGGCCGACGCCCCGTCCGGAGGCCACCATGTTCCACGGCGCGCCGACGCAGAAGCCGTCGATGGCGCCGGCTGCCAGTGCGTCGGAAGTCAGCGGCGGCGGTACCACGATGAGCTTCACGTCGCGGTCGGGATCGATGCCGCCGGCGGCGAGCCAATAGCGGAACTCGTAGTTGTGGGACGAGAAGGGGTAGGTCATGCCGAGCGTCGGCAGCGGTTCGCCGCGCTCCTTTATGACCTGCAGCACCTTTGCGAGCGCCTGGGCGTTTTCCAGCGCGCCCGCCGTCTCCGAAATCCCGCTGACTTCGCACATCCGCTCGAACAGCCGGATCGAAAGCGTGATGGCATTACCGCCGCGGCCGAGGGAGAACGGTGCAATGGTGGGTGAGGGGTTGGAGCCGAGACCAAGCATGGAGGCGACCGGCATGGGCGATAGCATATGGGCGATATCGAACTGCCTGAAGGCGAGGCGGTCCCGCACGTTGGCCCAGGAGACGTCCTTCACCAGATCGAGCGTCAATCCCTCCTTTTTGGCAAAACCAAATTCGGCTGCCGCGATCAGCACGGAGGCATCGACCAACGGAATGAAACCGGCGCGCAGCACTTTTGGACCTTCGCCATTGGAACGAGAGGGTGCGGAGAGATTGCTTCCGGTTTGGCTGATCTTCGTCATCATATTCACTCCGGCAGTCTCCGGGACACTTTCCTACTCGAAACCATCACATCAATAGCCCGGCCGCAGTCACCACGCTCTGGGCGATCTCCGACATTTTCTTCTTCTCGTTCATGGCTGTCTGGCGCAGCAGCGCAAAGGCATCCTCCTCCGACAAGCCTCGCATCTTCATGAGAATCCCCTTGGCACGCTCGATGACCTTGCGCTCTTCCAGCGCCGATCTGGCATCCGCAAGTTCGCGCTGCAGGCGGCTGAAGGCGTTGAAGCGGCTCACGGCCATGTCGAGGATCGGCTTGACGCGCTCCTTCTTCAAACCATCAACCACATAAGCCGAGACGCCGGCCTCGACGGCGGCTTCGATCGAGGCCGTGTCGGAGCGGTCGACAAACATGGCGATCGGCCGGCTCACCGTGCGGGTGAGCTGGAACAGGTGCTCCATCATGTCGCGGTTCGGGTTCTCAATGTCGATGACGATGACGTCCGGCCTCAGCGTCTCGACGATCCGGGCAACCCCATTTACCTCATGGATGACCGTGACATTGCCATGCCCAGCCTCCCGCAGCCCTTCCTCGATGATGGAAGCGCGGATGGCATTTTCGTCGATAACCAGAATGGTGAGATCGGGCGCTGACATTCCTATAGTGTTGCCGCAGTGCAGCAACCTTGGCAAGCCCACGATCACATTTGTGGATTTGTTCCATCTTTGGCCGGACGGAAAGAACCGGTTAACCTTTATTTTTTACTTCATGGAAGCATGTGCCACTCTCGTATTTCGTCCGGTTCTCATGCAATTTTCTCGTCATAATTTCCCTCAGAGTTCCGACCAGGCCAGCGCTGAAGACGATGCAGTCGACGGAGCGCGGCAGAACATCCGCCAGCAAAGTCTGGCGGAATTCAACCAGCCCGTCGTGGAGCAAGCGCCCTGGCAAGCGGCTTTCCGTCTGGCGCCGAACGTGCGCTTCACGCGGACGCCGGAAAAGATTCCGAATCGCAAGCCGGAACCGTTCGAGCCGCCCAAGGTGCTGACGGACGAAGAACAGGCCGAGCATTTTGAGGCCTTCCCGTCCGAAATCTTTGAAACGGCGGCGAATGATGCGGATGCCGCGCAGGAGATACCAGAGCCGATCGAACAGATTGCCGGCCTGCAACGGCTTGCGACGACGATGCGGCAGAACGCGGCGGAAATGCTAGAAACTGCCGCAATGCCCGAAAATTTCATTGAGGTTGCCATGCCGGAACCCGTTCAGGAAATGTCGGTGGTCACCTCGACCCGGCGCGACATTGCGATCTCCGACTATGCTTTCTGGGATGCCATGCCCTTTGAGCTTGAGGGACCAACCATAGCCGAGCCGGCAATTGCGCCAGCCGAGCCGGGCGTGTCCCGTATCGTTCCGGAGCTGACCGGCTCGGTCGCGGCGCTTTACCGCGAAGTGCCGCGGAAGACAGCTATCAGGACGGTGATGGTTGCGCCGTCTCCGAGACCGGAGCAAGTCAGGACGCCTGAGCCGGCGGTGCCTGTGCAGCCAACTCCTCAAACTCCTCGGCCGGCCATCGGGGCGGAAGCCCCGGTTGCGGTGGAGCCTCCGCGTCCCCTTCCCGCGACAGTCTCCGTGCCGGTGCCGCATCCGGAAAAGGCACGCCCGCAGACGGTCCGTCCGGCGGTGGCGGAATACGAATTCCCGCCGATCTCGCTTTTGCAGGAGCCGCGGGGCGAGCGCGGCCAGGCGATGCAGCCCGACACCCTGCAACAGAGTGCCGGTTTGCTCGAAAGCATTCTCGAAGACTTCGGCGTCCGCGGAGAGATCATCGACGTGCGGCCGGGTCCGGTCGTCACGCTCTACGAATTCGAGCCCGCGCCGGGCGTCAAATCTTCCCGCGTCATCGGCCTGTCGGACGATATCGCCCGGTCGATGTCGGCCCTGTCCGCCCGCGTTGCCGTGGTGCCGGGTCGTAACGTCATCGGCATAGAACTGCCGAACGCAACGCGCGAGACGGTCTATTTTCGCGAACTGATCGAATGTGAGGACTATTGGGAGACAAAGCACCGGCTGGCTCTCTGCCTCGGCAAGACGATCGGCGGCGAGCCGGTGATTGCAGAACTCGCGAAGATGCCGCATCTGCTCGTCGCCGGCACGACCGGTTCGGGCAAGTCGGTCGCCATCAACACCATGATCCTGTCGCTTCTCTACCGGCTGCGTCCGGAGGAATGCCGGCTGATCATGATCGACCCGAAGATGCTCGAACTCTCGGTCTATGACGGCATTCCGCACCTTTTGACGCCGGTCGTGACCGATCCGAAAAAGGCCGTGCTGGCGTTGAAATGGGCGGTGCGCGAGATGGAGGATCGCTATCGCAAGATGTCGCGCCTCGGCGTTCGCAATATCGACGGCTACAACCAGCGTGCCGCAAGCGCCCGCGATAAGGGAGAGGTGATCACCGTCAGCGTCCAGTCGGGCTTTGATCGCACGACTGGCGAGCTTCTCTACGAGGAGCAGGAGATGGATCTTTCGCCGATGCCCTATATCGTCGTCATCGTCGACGAGATGGCCGACCTGATGATGGTCGCCGGCAAGGATATCGAAGGCGCGATCCAGCGGCTGGCGCAAATGGCACGTGCCGCCGGCATCCATCTCATCATGGCAACCCAGCGTCCCTCGGTCGACGTCATCACCGGCACGATCAAGGCGAATTTCCCGACCCGTATTTCCTTCCAGGTCACTTCGAAGATCGATAGCCGCACGATCCTCGGGGAGCAGGGGGCCGAACATCTGCTCGGCCAGGGCGACATGCTGCATATGGCGGGCGGCGGCCGGATTTCCCGCGTCCACGGGCCGTTCGTCTCCGATGCAGAAGTGGAATCGGTTGTCCGTCACCTCAAGACACAGGGGCGGCCGGATTATCTCGGCACGGTCACGGAGGACGAAGAGGAGGCCGAGGAAGAGGAGGTTTCGCAGGAAGCTGTCTTCGACAAGAGCGCCATGGGCGGTGATGACACCGACGAGCTTTACGACAAGGCCGTCAAGGTGGTCATGAAGGATCGGAAGTGCTCGACCTCCTATATCCAGCGGCGCCTGTCGATCGGTTACAATCGTGCCGCGTCGCTGGTGGAACGCATGGAGAAAGAGGGTCTGGTCGGTCCAGCCAATCACGTCGGCAAGCGCGAGATCATCACGGGCGGACGACCGAGTGCGGCGGCGACCGAGGATTTCGGGGATTGAGCAGAGTTGGCTGGCAATATCCCCTCACTTGCGATTTCTAACACTTAGCTTTCAGCTAAGATGTTGAAATCGCTTTCTCTCCCACGAGGGGAGAGATGGGGATGCCGCGCCACCGCGAATCGACCTCTCCCCGTGTGGGAGAGGTTACAAAATCAGCATCTTGAGCCAAGCTAAGTGCTGGATTTTGTTGGTGAGGGGATCGCTTCGTTCTCTATGGCTTTGTTAACGCCTGCGGATATAATCGCTGAGCCGTTGCGCGGCATCTTCGATCTGCAGCGGATCGCGCAGATAGCAGGCGCGCATGAAGGCTGCACCGCCCGGACCGAAAGCGGTGCCCGGTGCCATGCCGATGCCTGTCTTGTCGACGATCCTGAACGCTTCCTCACGGCTGTCGGTGACACCGTCGATCTTCAGGAAGGCGTAGAGGGCTCCCTCCGGTTTGCGCGTTTCCACCCGGTTGGTGGCGATCAGCGCATCGCAGAGAATGTCGCGCGATTTTCGCGCTCGCTCGATATTCGAACGGATGAAGTCGTCGCCCTCTTCAAGGGCAGCGATCGCGCCTTTCTGCATGAACTGCGCAACACCCGAGGTCGAATACTGGATGAGGTTGGTCAGCGTCTGGCCGATCTCGGCAGGCACCACCATCCAGCCGACGCGCCATCCGGTCATGCACCAGTTCTTGGAGAAGGAATTGGCGAAAATGATCCGGTCTTCCGGCTCCATGACGTCCATGAAGGACGGCGCGCGGGTGCCCTCGAAATAATAGAGGCCGTAAATCTCGTCGGCGATGATCCAAAGGCCGTGCTTGCGGGCAAGTTCGAGGATCGCCTTCAGGTCTTCATGCGTAGCCGTCCAACCGGTTGGATTGGATGGCGAATTGATGAACAGCGCGCTGGTTTTCGGCGTGATCGCCGCCTTCAGGCGTTCTATGTCGAGCACCCAGCGGCCGTCGGCAAAACCCAGCTGGACGGGCACGGCCTTGGCTTCCGCGACACCGATCGAGTTCACCACATTCGGCCAGGCGGGAGAAAGATAGATGATCTCGTTGCCGGCAGAGGCGACCGTCTGGATGGCGAGAACGATCGACTGCATACCTGAGCCGGTGACGTAGATATTGTCGGTCGACAGGCTGGTGCCGTAGTGTCGCCGGTAATAGCGGACGATCGCTTCACGAAGCGGTGGAATGCCTTGCGTCCAGGTGTAGAAGGTCTCGCCGGCGAGCAGGGCCTCGCTGGCCGCGCGGGTGATGAAATCCGGCGTCGGCAGGTCGCCTTCGCCGATCCAGAGCGGCATCAGGTTTTCCCGGCCGCGGGCGTGGGTGACGATCTCTCCGATGCCGCTGCGTGGCGCTGCCGCGGCGCGGGCGCTGATATCCGGTCTGATGATGGTCATGGAGGGCCTGTCGATGCTGGAAGGGTGTTTTCCTGCGTAGGCCCGGCCCATGCGCCGGTCAATATTTTTCCGACTTCAGTGGCCTTGAAAACGGCCGAATGTGCCGCGGGAGAAACACAAGGGATCGCCCTCGCGATGAGCGGCGCGAAGCACCCTGCCGAGGATCAACGTGTGGTCGCCTGCATCGTGCATGGAGGAGAGTTTGCACTCGAAGCGGGCCAGCGTGCCTGGGATGACCGGCACGCCTTCGAGGTTTTCCAGCCAATGCAGATCGTCGAAGCCCAAACCGCCGCGGGTGAAGCGGGTGCTCAAGCGGTCTTGCTCGGCGCTCAGCACGTGGATGGCGAAATGGTCGGCCGCCGTGAAGGCACCGTGGCGGGACGAGCTTTTTGCGGGAGACCAAAGGACGAGCGGCGGGTCGAGCGACACGGAGGTGAAACTGTTCACCGTCATGCCGATCGGCCCGTCGGGTGTTCTTGCCGTCACCACCGTCACCCCTGTCGTGAACGCACCGAGCGCATCGCGGTAATGCCTGGCGGTTGATGCGTCCGGAACGAAGACCTGTTCGTTGGGTCCATGGGTGGCGTTGGCGGATATCGTCATGGCACAGGCTTTCCGATAGCTGCGGTATAGAGTTCGAACCAGGTCTGGCGGTCGATCGCCACTTTCGTAGCGTCGCCGATCTTCTTGATGCGGTAGGGATTGTTGGTGCCGAGCACCGGCAGGATATTGGCCGGATGGGCAAGCAGCCAGGCGACTGCGACGGCGGTGGCGTCGAGACCTTGTTCGACCGCGATGCGTTCCAGCACCTCGATCAATGCCGCATTTTCCGGCTTGAAGAGTGAACCACCACCGAGCGGCGACCAGGCCATCGGCGCAATGGCACGTTCCTGCAGATAGGCGAGATCGCCATTCGTGAAGGCGTCCGTCGCCAGCAGGCTGATCTCGATCTGGTTGGTGAGGAGCTGGGATTCCATCGAGGACTGCAGCAACGAGAAATCGTAAGGCCGGAAATTGGAGACGCCGACGGCGCGCACCTTTCCGGATGCGACGAGGGCATCGAGCGCCGGTCCCGTTTCATCGGGGTCCATGAACGGATCGGGACGGTGGATCAGCAGGAGGTCGACGTAGTCGGTCGCCATATCCCGCAGCGAGGTTTCGACCGACGCGTTGATATGCTCGGCGCTGGTATCATAGTGCTTGCCGCGAACCGCGGAATGCCGGCCGGACGGCGCAACGATGCCGCATTTCGTGATGATCTCGATCTTGCCGCGCAGCGAAGGCGAAGCCTTCAGCGCCGCGCCGAAGATCGCTTCGGCCGTGTAGCCGCCATAGATGTCGGCATTATCCATGGTGGTGATACCCTGCGCCAGGCAGGCTTCGACCTTGGCCTGGACATGTTTCGGCGAGGTGTCTGCATCGTCGCCGATGCGCCACAGGCCATAGACGAGACGGCTCAGTTCGAGTTCTGGCGAAAGTTGGATGCGGTCCATCAGTGGCGTTTTCCCATTAGTATCGTGTCCCTGCGCCGAGCGGTGTTGCGGGTGTTTCGGCCGGGACCCGGCCATAGACATGCGGCAGCGAGCAGGTTTTCAGCTGCGGCAGCACCTTCTGACCGAAATGTTCCGCCTCGTCGAGATGCGGATAGCCGGAAAAGATGAAGGCCCGGATACCCATCTTTTTGTATTCCTCGATCTCGGAAAGAACCTGGTCCGCCGAGCCGACGAGCGCCGCGCCGCAACCCGAGCGAGCCCGGCCGATGCCGGTCCAGAGATGCGGCTCGGCATAGCCGAACTTGTCGGCGAGTTCGCGGGTTCGAGCCTGATGCGATACGCCAAGCGAGGTGCTGTCATGGGCGCGGTTGCGGATCAGCTGGCCGTATTCGTCATCAAGTTTCGAGACGAGGTGTTCGGCATATTCGCGGGCTTCTTGCTCGGTATCACGGACGATCATATGGATGCGCAGGCCATAATCGAGCGTGCGGCCATGCGCCTCAGCGCGGGCATGAACCGCCTTCATGCGCTCGGCTATCTGTTCCTTGGGTTCCGGCCACATGAGATAAACGTCGCATTGGGCGCCGCAGAGCTCCAGCGCGTCTGGAGAGTAGCCGCCGAAATAGAGGAGCGGCCCACCGTTCTGCTGGTAAGGTCTCGCCGGATCGGTGGTGAGTCCCTTGAAGTTGTAGACCTCGCCCTCATGATCGATCGTGTCGCGCGTCCAGGCCTGGCGCAGGATCTGCACGACCTCATGGCTGCGGCGGTAGCGGAAGGCGCTGTCGGCAACCTCGCCCGGGAAATCCGAGCTGATGACGTTGAGCGTCAACCGGCCCTTCAGCATGTGGTCGAGCGTCGCGACTGTGCGGGCGAGCATGATCGGCTGCATCTCGCCGCAGCGGATGGCCGCCAGAAAATTGATCCTGTCGGTGATCTGCGAACAGGCTGCGACGAAGCTCAATGTGTCCTGACCCACCTGATAGGAGGATGGGCAGAGGATATTGCGAAAACCCAGAGTTTCGGCGCGCTTCACGATATCGGAGCAGTGTTCGAAGCTCGATTTGAGCGCGTCGTCCGGCACCCCGAGATAGGCATAGTCATCGGAGCAGAGAGCCGCGAACCAGGAGGCTTCGGCCGCATCGAGATCGGGCGATGTGATGGGTACGACGGTCATCAGTTCCTCCTCCGCGTTTGACGATTGTCACTTGCATAACATCCGATTTTATGTAGATCAATGATGTATCAATTTAGGTCCACGGTTCCTGGGGAGGGGAGCGGGAGTTCATGGAAAGCCATCCGGGCAGCCTGCCGATCTATCTGCAGATCACCGAATTGCTCGTGCGCGACATCGCGGCCGGCCGGCTGGTCGATGGGGAGAAGCTCGCGCCGGAACGCGATCTGGCGGCTGAGCTCGGGATTGCAGTCGGCACGCTGCGCAAGGCGCTGGCGGAACTGCAGAGCCGTGGGCTTCTGGACCGGGTGCAGGGGTCGGGCAACTATATCCGGGCGATCAGCGACCCGAAGAGCGTCTATGCCATGTTCCGGCTGGAGCTCATCCAGGGTGGGGGGCTGCCTACGGCCGAGGTTCTGGATATTGTTCGGCTCGACAAACCGAAGGACCTGCCGGGGTTCGGCTTTTCCCCGGAGGGACACAGGATTCGGCGGGTCCGAAAACTGTCGGGGAAGGTGGCGGCGCTGGAGGAGATCTGGCTCGACGGCTCCTATATATCGGCGATCACGCCGGAAGACCTTTCGGAATCCCTCTATCTCTACTATCGCAGCCGGCTTGGCCTCTGGATCTCCCGGGCGGAAGACAGGATCGGTCTCGACACGGTGCCCGAATGGGCGCCGCCGGTTTTCGGACCGAAGCCGGGCGCGCCGGTCCCTCATGTGCTGCGCATGAGCCAGGCGCAGGATGGCGTAGTGGCTGAGGTTTCCCATACATGGTTCGACCATTCCGTGGCGCGTTACGTGTCGCGGCTCAGGTAGGTCATCCGAATTGAGTAACGCACATATGAAATTCGAAACGACGTCAGACGGCTTTTCCATCTCGCTGAACGGACGCCTGATCCTGCGTCATGGCGCCTCCTCGCCGTCCATTTTCATCGGTCATGGCCAGGAGCGGATGGAGATGTATCGCGGCAATTTCGAGGTCGAAGACTATATCGAAGAGCGCAGTCCGCTCAGGCATGTGGAGGTCGAGGACAACAGAATCAGCCTGTCGGAGGCGAAGGGCCGCGCGCCGCGTCTGGAACTGACGATCTCGGATTCTGTGATCCACTTCCGATCGCTGGACGACACCATCAACCGCCTCTGGATTCGCATCCCTGCGGAGAGCGACGAGCATGTCTGGGGCGGCGGCGAACAGATGTCCTATTTCGACATGCGCGGCCGCCGTTTTCCGCTCTGGACCTCCGAACCTGGAGTCGGGCGCGACAAGACTAGCGAGATCACCTTCAAATCCAACCTGAAGGACAAGGCGGGCGGCGATTATTACAACACCAATTACCCGCAGCCGACCTATATCTCCTCGGCGCGTTACGCGTTGCATGTGGAGACTTCCGCTTATTCCGTCTTCGATTTCCGTCGCAAGGCATTCCATGAGATCGAAGTCTGGGCGGTTCCGGAACGGATCGAGTTCTATTCCGCGCCGACCTTCATCGAACTGGTGGAAGCATTGTCGCTGCGTTTCGGGCGGCAGCCGGAATTGCCGGAGTGGGTTTACAACGGGGCGATCATCGGCCTCAAGGACGGCATCAACTCCTTCGACCGGCTGGCAAGGATGCGGCAGGCCGGTGTGCAGATCTCCGGCCTCTGGTGCGAGGATTGGGTCGGCATCCGCCAGACCTCGTTCGGCTCACGCCTCTTCTGGGACTGGCAGGCGAACGACGAGCGGTATCCGGGCCTGCGGCATCGCATCGCCGAGCTGAACGACCAGGGCATTCGCTTTCTCGGCTATGTAAATCCCTATCTCTCCGTCGACGGGACTTTGTTTCCGGAGGCTGAGGCGGCCGGCTATTTCGCCAAGGACCAGCTCGGCCGTACAGCAATTGTCGATTTCGGCGAGTTCGATTGCGGTGTGGTCGACTTCACCAACCGGCAAGCCGCCGAATGGTTCGCCGAGGAGATCATCGGGCGGCGCATGCTCGATTTCGGGCTTTCCGGCTGGATGGCCGATTTCGGCGAATACCTGCCGATCGATGTCGAGCTTTCGAACGGCATCGACGCCAAACTGATGCACAATGCCTGGCCGGTGCTCTGGGCCGAGGTCAATGCCAGGGCGGTGGCGAGCCGCGGCAAGACCGGCGAGGCACTGTTCTTCATGCGCGCGGGTTTTACGGGCGTGCAGAGACATTGCCCGCTGCTGTGGGGCGGCGATCAGTCGGTGGATTTCTCCCGTCACGACGGCCTCGTCACCGTCATATGCGCGGCGCTTTCGTCAGGCCTGCTTGGCAACGCCTACCACCATTCCGATATCGGCGGTTACACAAGCTTGTTCGGCAATGTCCGAACTTCCGAACTTCTGATGCGCTGGGCGGAGATGGCCGCCTTCACGCCGGTCATGCGCACGCATGAGGGAAACCGGCCGCGCGACAACATCCAGATCGACCAGGATCCGGAGGTGCTCGCGCATTTCGCACGGATGACGCGGATCTACGTGCATCTGGCGCCCTATCTGAAAACGCTGTCGAAGGAGGCGGCTGCCCGCGGCCTGCCGGTCCAGCGACCGCTCTTCCTGCACTACGAGTACGATCCAAGGACCTATCCCATCCAGGATGCCTATCTTTACGGCCCTGAACTGCTGGTGGCGCCGGTCTGGCATGCGGCGCAGGAGAAACGCACCGTATATCTGCCGGAGGGTGCGGAGTGGGTGCATGTCTGGAGCGGTGAGGCGTTTTCGGGCGGGCAAGAAGTGACCGTCGCCTCGCCGATCGGTAGTCCGCCGGTGCTTTATCGCAAGGATGCAGCGTTTGCGGAGATTTTTGCGACATTGAGGGAAATTTGAGGGCGGCGAGCCGTCCTCAAATTGGATATCACCGCGCCGCCCAATTCGCTCCACGTCTAAAGATCGTCTTCATCTGCGGCACATCGAATTCCTTCGCCTGATGGCCGAGCGACGAATAGAAGACGCGGCCCTTGCCGTATTTCCGCTTCCACACCACCGGCATGACGACGCCGTCAATCCAGTATGCGTGATCGCCGGTGAAGGTGGTCGTGGCGAGGACCTCATTCGAGGGGTCGACATGCATGTAATACTGCTCGGACGTGTAGGGGAAATCGCTGATCCCTTCCATCAAGGGATCGTCGGGCCGGGTGATGTTCACGGTGTAGTCGATGATGTTGCCGGGATGGGCCACCCACTGGCCGCCGATGATGAACTGGTAATCGACGGAATCGCGGAAAGCGTCGCCCGCGCCGCCATGGTAGCCGGCGATGCCGACGCCGTTCTGTACGGCCGCGGCGAGGTTCTTCACCTCTTCCTTCTCTATCTTCGACATGGTCATGATCGGCACGATCAGGCTGAGATCATGGATCGAGGGATCGGCGAAGGCTTCGGTCGAATGTTCCAGATAGACCTTGAAACCATCCTCTTCGAGCATGTCCTTGATAATGGCTGCGCATTCCTGCGGCTCGTGGCCGCTCCAGCCGCCCCAGACGATCAGTGCTTCGCGCATTTTCTTCTCCTCCAAAATCATAAGGCCAGCAGGCCGTCGATCAGCGACTCCGACAGGGGTGCCGGGCGTTCCGTTGCAGTGGTGATGGTGATCGTCCGGCCTTCCGCGGCTGCCGTGTGGAAGGCTTCCATGACCTCCAGTACATGCAAGGCCAGATCGCCGTTCGCCCGGTGCGGGCGATTGGAGCGGATCGCATAGGCCATGTCGGCGACGCCGATCGAACGGTAATTGCCGTCCGCATAGGGCATGGTGACCGGCTGGTCCTCGAACTGGCCGCCCTTCTTCAGATATTCGACCGGGCCGGCGAAACGGTTCGGATCCGGCACAATCAGCGTACCTTCGGTACCATAGACTTCGAGCGGTACATGCTTGTGGCCGGCGACATCGAAACTCATGCCGATCTGCACGACCGCGCCGTTGGCGAAGCGCATCACGCCCGCCACATGGGTCGGCACATGCACGGGAATGCGCTCGCCGTTGCGCGGTTCGCTGGTGATGGTGCGCTCCTTGCGCGGGGTGATCGCAAAGCCCGCGACCTGCGCGACAGGGCCGAGGAGATTGACGAGATCGGTGATGTAGTACGGCCCCATGTCCAGCATCGGGCCGCCGCCGACCTCGTAATAGAAGGCGGGGTTCGGGTGCCAACGCTCATGGCCGGGGCACATGAAGGTGGCCGTGCCGCCGACCGGAATGCCGATGACGCCCTGGTCCATGAGCGCGCGGGCGGTCTGGTGGCCGCCGCCGAGGAATGTATCGGGCGCTGCGCCGATGCGCAGGCCTTTTGCCCTGGCGGTATCGGCCAGTTTTTTCCCTTCCGCGAAATTAATGCCGAGCGGCTTTTCCGAATAGGTGTGCTTGCCGGCTTCCAGCGCCTGCAGTCCAACCGCGACATGCGCTTTCGGGATGGTCAGGTTGACGATGATCTCGACTTTCGGATCAGCCAGCAGATCAGCGACAGCCTTTGCCTGCAGATTGAATTCGGCAGCCTTGGCCTCGGCGAGATCGCGATTGAGGTCGGCCAGCCCGCGAATGTCGAGGATCGGAAAGGTGGAGGTCATCGCCTTCAGATAGGCGCCCGAAATATTGCCGCATCCGATGATGCCGATACCGACTTTGTCCATCATTCTCCTCCCGATGAATTCTGCCTGTTCGATGCGTCAGAGCGCCGGTCCCGTGGTGCTCCAGGGCGATTCGTAAAGCTCGTAAAGCGCGACGGCGGCAGCGCCCTGAGCCCAGAAATCGTCCGTGGAATCGTCGAATACGAGCTCGCTGACACCCTTAAGCGACGGTGGAATGGCAAGCGCATAGGCATCGCGCAAACTGTTGAGAAATGGCTCTCCAAGCGCCAGCGACGACCCGACGAGGATCACGCGCGGCGGCGCGAACAGCGTGACGATATTGGCGATCGTCAGTCCGATTGCCTCGCCGGCACGTACCGCCGCGGTGATCAGTCGGTCGTCATCGGCCTGGATCAGCGCCTGGACATGGGTCATACCGCGACCGAGCCGTATCGCTTCGGCGAAACGCCCATCAGTCTGCTGTTCACCCAGAATGGCGCTCTCTCCCGCCTGACTTGAAAGGCGTATGACGCCTTGTGGGCCGATGCCGAGCACAAGGTCTCCGAGATTGTGGCTGAGGCCGCCGGCACCGCGAAAGAGCCGATTGCGATGCAATACGCCGAGCCCCAGCGTCTGCTCCAGCGAGACCAGAACCATGTCTTCCAGCTCACGGGCCTTGCCGAACCAGTGGTGGCCAAGCGTGATGGCGTGCGCGTCGCTCTCGATAATCGTCGGCGTCGACAGGCGCGCTGACATTTCTGCAGCAAAATCAATATTGACTTCGCGAAAGATCGGGCTCGATCGGATATGGCCGGTGCGGTGTTCGACGACGCCGGGAATGCCGAGGCAAACGCTGTCGACATCCTCCAGCGAGAGGCCGGCATCTACAACGCAGCGACGCACGCCATCCTCGACAAGATCAGCGATTACCGCGATCGGCTGCCGGTCGATGCGGATCGGCAGCGTCAGCGTCGAAAGCACGTCGCCGCGGAAATTGGCGACGACGAAGACCATGCGGCTTGCGGCGATCTTGGCGCCGACGACGCGGGCGGCGTCCTGATTGACCTCCAGCATGACGCGGGGGCGACCACGCGCGGCCGCGTTGCGGATATCGCCTTCATGGCGGGTCAGGATCAGCCCGTCGTCGAGAAGGGATGCGGTGATCGCCGAAACGGTGGTGGTCGAGAGTTCTGTGCGTTCGCTGATCTCCACCCGGGAAATAGGTCCATGTCGCCGGATCGTATCCAGCACGCTCAAACGGTTGATGGCGCGCATCAATTCGGGATCGGCAGTCTTCATTGCGCAGGCATCCAGAACCCAATCAGTGCCTGCGGATTTTTTACGCCAGGCAAATTAAATTCACTTTCTTCTAGAGCGGAATTTCGCATAAGTGCAACAGGAATTTCTGTAAAGGCCGCATTTTCGCGCATTCAAGGCCGCTTCTCTGGGCAAGGTATTGACAGATTGCTAACGTCCGCGTTTATTTAATCCGGATGCAGAAATAAAGCGCTACGGGAGGAGTGCGATTATGGCTATCATCAGGACACACGGAATACGCAGGTTCAAGGTCGCGGCCCTGGGGGCCGCCGCGCTTATGGCAAGCGCCGCAGTCGCGGCTGCGGAATCGGTCATCACATGGATGTATGTGGAGGCCCAGCCAAACGTGATCGATGTCTGGCGCGGCATTGCCGAGCAGTTCGAAAAGGACCATCCGGGCGTCAAGATCGAGATGAAATTCCTGGAGAACCAGGCCTTCAAGGCGAAGATCCCGACCCTGCTGCAGTCGTCCGAAGCGCCGAGCATGTTTTACACCTGGGGTGGAGGCGTGCTGAAGGCGCAGGCGCAAACCGGCATGCTGCGCGACGTCACAGGGGCGCTTGATGCCGATGGCGGCGCCTGGCGAAACACGATCAACGCGGCGGCCGTCGATGCGCTGACCTTCGACGACAACGTCTGGGCGGCACCCTTCAGGACCGGCGTCGTCGCTTTCTATTACAACAAGGAGCTGTTCCAGAAGGCCGGTGTCGATGCTTCCACGATCAAGACCTGGGGTAATTTCACCGATGCCGTCAAGAAGCTCAAGGCAGCCGGTATTACGCCGATCGCCGGTGGCGGCGGCGACAAGTGGCCTCTCCATTTCTACTGGAGCTATCTTGCCATGCGTCAAGCCGGCCACCAGGGGTTCGTCGACGCCAAGGCGGGCAAGGGTGATGGTTTCGCCAGCGAGCCCTTCGTCAAGGCAGGCGAATATCTGGCTGAGCTCGGCAAGCTCGAACCGTTCCAGAACGGCTATCTAGGCGCTACCTGGAACGATGCGCTCGCGGCGTTTGGCGACGGGCGCGCCGCCATCATCCTGAGTTTCGAAAACACGCCCGGCACGCAAGCCGTGAATTCCACCAGCGGCAAGGGATTGCCGGTGGAGAATATCGGCAGGTTCCCTTTCCCGGCGCTTGACGGCGCGCCGGGGGTCGTCACCGACAATTTCGGCGGCATCAACGGCTGGACGATCACCAAGAACGCGCCGCCCGAGACCGAAGAGTTCCTGAAATATTTCAGCAGCCCGGATGTGCAGCGAAAGCTGGCCCGGGATGCGAAGATCCTTCCCGTGGCCAAGGGCGCAAGCGATGCCGTGTCCGACCCGCTTCTGAAGGTCGCCGCGGAGGCGATCGCCAACGAGACGTGGCACCAGAACTTCCTCGATCAGGATCTTGGGCCCAATGTCGGGGCCGTCGTCAACGACATGTCGGTCGCCATCGTTTCAGGCCAGCAGTCCCCGGCGGACGCCGCCCAGCAGATCCAGGACGCGTTTTCGCTTGAGAACCCGTAAGTCCTGATCTTTACCGGCACCGCATCGCCGATCGCGGTGCCGGAACGAGTCAGATGTCATTCATGTCATGAGCGACCGCCACCGGCAGTCGGGGAGCCGCGACCATACCGATGAATACGACGTCAATATTGGCCAAATCGCTGCCCGCCTCAGGCGCTGGCATCACCGGCCGAACCAATCGCCGCCGTCGCTCGTTTGCGAAAAGCAAGTGGCCGGTGCTCGTACTCTTCCTGCCGCCGGCTCTCCTGCTGTTCACCGTGCTGGTCATCCTGCCGATGGGGGAGGCTGCCTGGTATTCCTTCTACAACTGGAACGGTTACGGCCTGCCGACCCAATGGGTCGGGTGGCGCAATTATCAGCTTGTTCTGCGCAACAGCGCGTTCATCCAAGCGCTGATCAACAACGGCCTCATCATCCTCGTCTCGCTTGCCTTGCAGATTCCCCTGGCGCTCTGGCTCGCCACCATGGTGACGACCCGCATCCGTGGCGCGCTGTTCTTCCGGCTGATCTTCTTCCTGCCTTATGTGCTGGCCGATGTCGCCGCCGGCATGATCTGGCGCTTCGTCTATGACGGCGATTTTGGCCTCGCCGCCGGTATCGCCCATTTCTTCGGTTTCGAGGCGCCGTTCCTGCTGGCCGACCGCGACACAGCGATGTATGCGATCCTCGCCGTGGTGGTCTGGAAATATTTCGGCTTCCACATGATGCTGTTCATCGCAGGGCTCCAGGCGATCGACAAGAGCGTACTCGAAGCCGCCGATATCGACGGCGCCTCCGGCTGGCAGAAGTTCCGCCTGGTCACCCTGCCGCTGCTCGGTTCCACCGTCCGGCTGTCAGTTTTCTTCGCGGTCGTCGGCTCGCTGCATCTCTTCGACATGATCATGCCGCTCACCGGCGGTGGGCCATCGAACGCCACGCAGACTATCGTGACATTTCTCTACAATTTCGGCGTGACGCGCATGCAGATCGGTTTCGGCAGCGCCGTCGGCGTGATCCTGTTCGTCATCTGCGTGACCCTCGCCTTCAGCTACAAGCGGATATTCATGCGCCATGACTGATATTGCCGCACCACCGATCGACGCAGCAACGGAGCAGACGGGCGGCCGCAGGCTCTCCGTCGGGACCAGGACCTATCTCTATGTCTGCCTGATTGTCGTCGCTGCCCTGGTCATCGTTCCACTCGTGAGCACCGCGCTCGGCGGCTTCAAGACGCTGTCGGATCTGAGGGGCAATCCCTTTGGCCTGCCGTCGGAATGGCAGTGGAGCAATTACGGCGACATCATCACCAGCCAGCGCTACTGGCTGCAGATGGGCAATTCCCTGCTGATCGCCGCGCTCACCGTGTTCCTGACGCTGACATTTGCGGCGATGGCGGCCTTCTGTTTCGCCCATATCCGCTTTTTCGGCTCGGATTATCTGCTGAACTATTTCCTGACCGGCCTGATGTTTCCGGCTGCCACCGCCATATTGCCGCTCTATATCCGCATTCGCGATCTCGGTCTGCTCGACACCTATTGGGGCGTCGTGCTGCCGCAGGTGGCCTTCGGGCTCGGCATGAGCATCATCCTGTTCCGCAACTATTTCCGCGGCCTGCCGGTGGAGCTTTTCGACGCGGCCTTCGTCGATGGCTGCGGCTATTTCGGCTTCTTCTGGCACGTGACGCTGCCATTGTCGCGTCCGATCGTCGCGACCGTCGGCATCATCTCCTTCGTCGGAAGCTGGAACAGCTACATCCTGCCGCTCATCCTGCTGAATTCCGAAAGCCGTTATCCCTGGCCGCTCGGCATCATGGTCTACAAGGGAGAGTTCAGCACCGAATGGCATCTGGTGCTCGCCTTCATCACGCTCACCATCCTGCCGACCATCATCGTCTTTTTTCTCGCTCAGAAGCACATCATCGCCGGTCTCACCGCCGGTGCGGTGAAGTCCTGAGCGCAGGATCGGAGGTATTATCATGGCATCCGTCGAACTCAGGAATGTCCGCAAGGCCTACGGCTCGCTCGAAGTGATCCATGGCGTCTCCCTGTCGATCGAAGACGGCCAGTTCATCGCCCTGGTCGGCCCATCCGGCTGCGGAAAATCGACGCTGCTGCGGATGATCGCCGGGCTTGAAGAGATCACGGCCGGCGATGTCGTCATCGACCATGCGGTCGTGAACGATCTGACGCCGCGCGAACGCAACATTGCCATGGTGTTCCAGTCCTATGCGCTCTATCCACACATGACGGTGGCGGAAAACATGGGTTTCAACCTGCGCCTTTCCGGTGCGCCGAAACCGGTGATCGCCGAACGAGTCAATGAGGCGGCCCGCATGCTCGACCTCATGCCGCTTCTCGATCGCAAGCCGGCCCAACTTTCCGGTGGCCAACGGCAACGCGTCGCTATGGGCCGGGCGATTGTTCGCAACCCTGCCGTCTTCCTGTTCGACGAGCCGCTTTCCAATCTCGACGCGAAGCTGCGTGTGCAGATGCGCTCAGAAATCAAGACGCTTCACCAGAAGGTCGGTACCACCTCGATCTATGTCACCCACGACCAAATCGAGGCGATGACGCTCGCCGACCGCATCGTCGTGCTGAATCAAGGCCGGATGGAGCAGGAAGGTACACCGATGGAACTCTACAAAAAGCCGGCCAATCTCTTCGTCGCCGCCTTCATCGGCTCGCCGGCCATGAACATCCTCGATGGCACGGTAGACGGCGAGGGGGGCGAACCGGCGGCGCGCCTCAGCGACGGGACGGCGATCCGCATCGCGGCGGACCGCAAGGTGAAGCGCGGCCAGGCGATCAAGGTGGGCTTGCGCCCCGAGCACCTGAGCCCCGGTGTGGGCGGGACGGTGCTCGCGGGGCAGACTTTGCTGGTCGAGCCGACCGGGGCGCAGACACATGTGGTCTTCGACCTTGCCGGCCAGCCGGTCGTGGCGATCGTCGACGGCGAATATCCGGCCCGCTACGGCGCGCGGTTTGAGGCCAATATTCCCGCTGAACAGGTGCATGTCTTCGACCGCGAGAGCGGTGTCGCGCTGTAATTTCAGAATATCTCCAGCCGGATATCGGCGGGTCGCGAATTGGCGATGATATAGCGCCCGTTCGGCAGGTCGTTGCCGTCGAGTTTCCATGCGATGCCGGCTTCGTCGAGGCCATGATGGACCCATCGTGCGATGAGCCGTTCTCGCAGCACGTCTTCCGATGGGCCGACAAAGATCGTGAGATCGAACATGTCCTTGAGCCGCGACCAGGGGGCGTGGTCGATCAGCAGGTAATTGCCTTCCGCAAGCACGATATGGGTATCCGGCGAAATCGGGCGAGCCGAGGCGATGGCGATCTCGCGGGACCGATCGAAGACCGGCACCAGCACTTCCTCGTCCGCCTGCCGGACGGCCTTGAGGATGTCGGCAAAGCCGCGAACGTCGAATGTCTCCGGTGCGCCTTTGCGGGGCAGGAGGCCACGCGCGCTCAGAATGCCGTTGTCCATATGGAAGCCGTCCATCGGCAGAATCTCGACGGTTTCTCCGCGAGCGATGAGGGCTTCGCGCAGCGCATCGGCGAAGGTCGATTTGCCGGCGCCCGGCGGTCCAGCAATCGCGACGATGAACCGCCGCCTGTCTTTCGCGCGGTTCATCACGGTTTCAGCAATATCGTCCAGTTTCATCATCCGGCATCCTGCAGGGGACTCATCTCCGGACGATTTTATCGCTTCCGTCAGACGTTGGCACCCGCCGAGTTCAAGGCCGCCCAGACCCTATAGGGCGTTGCCGGCATATCGAACTCTTTGACGCCGGACCGGCGCAGGGCGTCCATCACGGCGTTCATCAGCGTCGGCAGCGCTCCGGTCGTGCCGGCCTCTCCGCCGCCCTTGGCGCCGAGCACGTTGGTGGGCGATGGCGCCGGCATGTCGAAGAAGCGCGGCGTCGGCATGAAGTCGGCGCGCGGCATGAAATAGTCCATGAAAGTGGCGGTCAGGAGCTGGCCGCTTTCGCCATCGTAGACGATCTGCTCGCCGAACACCTGGCCGGCCCCCTGGGCGAGGCCGCCATGCATCTGGCCTTCGAGGAGCGTGTGGTTGATCACATGCCCGGCATCGTCGACGCCGATATAGGAAATGACCCTGGTCTCGCCGGTGCCTGGGTCGATCTCCACTTCCGCGACATGCACGCCGCCCGGAAAATTGCGCTCCGGCTGGATCGACGCCAGCGTGTCGAGCGCATTGCCGTCCTGTGCGGCATTGCGGGCCGCGAGTTCCATAAGCGAAATGGAAAGGTTGGTCCCGGCGACCTTATAGTGGCCGTGGTCGAATTCGATGTCGTTCTCGGACGCTTCCAGCGCGTCCGCTGCGAGCTTGAAACCCTTTCTGACCACTTCGCGGGAGGTAACCGTGAGCGACGCTCCGTGTGAGGCCATGCTGCGCGAACCCATCGTGCCCGCGCCTTTCAGCTTGTGAGGGGCGTGAACACTGTTGGCACGCAGCGTAATCAGGTTCTCGTCGATGCCGAGTTCCTTCGCGACAAGTTGCGGGAACACCGTCTCGTGGCCCTGGCCGGCGGAACCGGAAAGAGTGTAGAGCGTCACGGTGCCGTCGGGCTCGAAGCGGATCTCGGTTTCCTCCGGCATGTGTCCGCCGCCGGATGGCTCGATGAAGATCCCCATGCCGATGCCGCGCAGATTGCCCTGCCTTTCGGACTGTTCCCGACGCGCCTCGAAACCCTTCCAATCTGAAATCGAGACGGCTTCCTCGATCATGGCCATGTAGCTGCCGCTATCGTAGACGGTGGTCGGAGTCTGATAGGGATAGGCGTCATCCGGGATCAGGTTCCTGCGACGGATCTCGACACGGTCCATGCCGATATCGACGGCGGCCTGGTCGACCAGCCGCTCGACCATGTAATTGATGTCGGGGCGTCCCGCGCCGCGATAGGCGGCGATCGGAGAAGTGTTCGTGAAGGCGAGACGGTTGAGTCCGAAGACGGTCGGAATCCGGTAGCAGCCGGTGCCGGTCAGCATCGGGTTCAATATGTTGATCAGCGCGCCCGGCGGCGAGTGATAGGCGCCGAGATCGCACACGACATTCATGCGGATGGCAAGGAACTTGCCGTCTTCGCCGAGCGCAAGCTCGCCGGTGAATTTTACCGCGCGGCCGTGGTAGTCGGCGAGGAAGCTCTCTGTGCGGCTGGCGGTCCAGCGCACCGGGCGACAGAGTTTTTTTGCGGCAAGCATGATCGCCGCATATTCCGGATAGGCGGCGCCGCGGATGCCGAAGCTGCCGCCGACATCGCCCATGTGGTGCCTGACCTTTTCGGGAGGATGGCCGGTGAAACGGGCAAGCCCGTCGGCAAGCCCCGTGCCCTGGCTGGCGGAATAGACGTCGAACCCGTCCGTTTCCGGGTCGTAGGCCGCGATGAAGGATTTGAGCTCCATGGGATTGGCGGCGACGCGCTGCGACTCGACCGTGAGCGTCGAGATATGCGTGGCGCTCGCGAAGGCTGCGTCGGTCGCGGCTTCGTCGCCAAATCCATGCAGGAAAACGAGATTACCCGGCACATCATCGAAGATCTGCGGCGCACCGTCATCAAGAGCCGCCTCGGGGCCGACGACGGCCGG